>JAAEEW010000196.1 GCA_013415595.1 Methanosarcinales archaeon
CACCTGAGCGGCGGGGAGAAGAAGAGAGTGGCCATCGCCGGGGTGCTGTCCATGGAGCCGGAGGTCATGATCCTGGACGAGCCCACCAGCAACCTGGACCCGGCCAGCTCCGAGGAGATCATGGAGATGCTGGACGAGCTGAACTTCTACGGAAAGACCATCCTGGTCTCCACCCACGACGTGGAGCTGGCCTACCGCTGGGCGGACGAGGTGGTGCTCATGAACGGGGGCCGGATCCTGCGACACGGCCCGGCCGAGGAGGTCTTCTCGGACAAGGACCTGCTCAAGCAGTCCAGGATGAAGCTGCCGGTCTTTATGGAGCTGTACGAGGAGCTGGCCGGCAGGGGGATGCTTCCCCCGGGAACCCCGCCCAAGAGCATCCTGGACCTGATCGACCTGCTGGACCACAATGACCGCCCCAATGGCCGGACCACGAACGGCAGGCCGGGCCGGATCTACGTCTGGGACGTGGAGTTTGGAGCGGCGGGGATAAGAGACATCCTGGCCCGGGGGGAGGTCAAGTACGTGGGGGCCATGGGCACCCGGGCCAAGCTGCTGGCGGAGAAGGAGGACATCTGTCTGGACTTCTCCTACGGGGTCATCGATAAGTGCATCCTCAAGGCCATAAACGGAAAGAGCAGCCTCATCATCACCTCCGGGGGGATGGTGGATCACGCTGTGCGCCGCATCAGGTCTTACGTGGACGAGTTTGGGGCCGGGCTGGACGTGGAGATCCTCCACCCTCCGGAGACGGCCCGGCCCTCTGAGATAGCCCCGGGCCGCTAGCCATCCACGCTGGCAATATCATCAGAAAAATGCAACTCTTTTTATGAAAGAAACTTGCCGGGTGTAATAAGGTGTGAGCGGGTAGGGGAGTGGGGGTTAGTAAAAAAGGATGAGTGTACCCGCTCGCTCAGCAATGTTGCCGGATTGTATAAATACTTTTCCTAGAGAATAATCGAAAAATCGTAATCAACGGGCAGCTTTCCCGGCCCTTCGATTGGCAATCTTGGCCGCGAAGGCCCCGGCCACAAAGCCGGCGTCGATGTTCACCACCGCCAGCACCGAACAAGACTGAAGCATGGATAGCAAAGCTGCCTGGCCCACCCCTCCGGCCCCGTAGCCCGTGGAGACGGGCAGGGCGATGACCGGAGCGTCCACCAGCCCGGCCACGATGGCCGGCAGGGTTCCCTCGCGACCCGCTGCCACCACCACGGCGTCCGCCCCCATCATCCTCTCCAGAGAGGGGAACAGACGGTGAATGCCGGCCACTCCCACGTCGGACTCAGCCACCACCTCACAGCCCATCTCCTCCGCCGTCACCCGGGCCTCCTCGGCCACGGCCACGTCGGCAGTGCCTGCGCTCATCACTCCCACCCGGCCGCCGGTCTGTTTGCGCTCCCTGTTGCGCACAACGGCTAGCCGGGGCCGCTCGGTCCACAAAAATCGGGTGCCTTCGGGGAAGGCGGCCTGCTTCAGAGCCTGGAGATGGTCTGGGGAGACCCGGGTTATGATCACGCTTCCCGACTCCTCCAGATGAGCCCGGGCGATGTTAACCAGGTCCTCCACCTCCTTTCCCTCGGCCAGGATGGCCTCCGGCACGTCGATCCTGTCCGCCCGGCAGGGGTCGATCTTGGCAATCCCCCCCACCTCCCGCAGGCTGTGCAGCCTGATCTGGCCTACCGCCTCGTCCATAGAAAGCTCTCCCCGGGAGAACCGCTCCAGGAGCTCTTTCAGATGCGTTGACACAATGCCCGGGTTTAGGACTCCCGGGCATAAAGGGTTTATCCCGATCTGCGGTCTCCTCTGGCATGAAGATCAACCTGGACCTCCACATCCACTCCAAGTACTCGGCGGCCACCTCGGAGAGGATGGGGCTCTCGGAGATCGCCAGGGAGGCGGGAAAGAAGGGGATCAGGGTGGTGGCCACCGGGGACTGTCTGCATCCCCTCTGGCTGGCTGAGCTGGCCAGGCTGCCGTCGGAGGGTGGGCTTTTGCTCCTGGACGAGACCAGGTTCGTCCTGACCACAGAGGTGGAGGACTGCAATCGAGTCCACCATCTGATCCTGGTGCCGGAGATGTCCAAGGCCCGCCAGCTCCGGGAGGCCCTGGCCGGGAAGGCCAGCAACCTGGACAGCGACGGCAGGCCCAACCTGAGGATGAGCGGTGCGGAGATAGCCGACGCCGCCCTGGAGGCGGATTGTCTGGTGGGCCCCAGCCACGCCTTCACCCCCTGGACCGGGGTTTTTGCCCACCACCGCACCCTGGAGGAGTGTTACGGCGATCGATCCATGCAGATCAGGTTCATTGAGCTGGGGCTGTCCGCCGACTCGGACTATGCCGACTGCATCACAGAGCTTCACTCCAGGACGTTTCTCTCCAACTCCGACGCCCACTCGCCCTGGTCGGACAAGCTGGGCCGGGAGTTCAACCAGATGGATATACAGGAGATCTGCTTCCAGGAGCTGGCCAGGGCCATCTGCCAGGAGGGGGGAAGGCAGATGACCCTCAACGTGGGCTTCTTTCCGGAGGAAGGAAAGTACAACCGCACCGCCTGCACCCGCTGCTACAAACAGTACACCTCGGGGGAGATGGACGACATGCTCGGGCGGTGCCCTTGCGGCGGCCTGATCAAGCTGGGGGTCAGGGACCGGGTGATGATGCTGGCCGACCTGCCAAAGGCCGTCCACCCGGAGCATCGTCCGCCCTACCTGCACCTGATACCCCTGGCGGAGATCATCGCCATGGCCTTGGGCCACAAAAGCATCCACACCGCCGGGGTGAGGAAGGCCTGGGAGGAGCTGATCAGGGGCAGAAGCGAGATAGAGGTGCTGCTGGAATCCGACCTGGACGATCTGGAGGCAGACGACCGGGTGAGAGAGGCCATCCGCCTCTTTCGCTCGGGAAAGGTGGTGGTGATCCCGGGAGGTGGGGGCCGCTACGGCCAAATCTCCCTTCCCCGGGCCGACCTCCCCGGGGAGGTCAAACCCCCGGCGGCACCGCAGCGATCCCTATTCGACTTTTAGAGGGCCAGGACGGCAGGGGATCCTGGCCAGGGACCTTGCCGGCGGGGCCTGGCCGCTTCCATTCTTTCCAAGAAGCCAGAAAGCAGGGCCTCACGGATCAGTCAAGATTATCAATTCCCCCGCCAAGAGGTAGGGCATGAAACCCATCTCCGCGGAAGAGATGAACGCTCTGGACGCCAACTGCGCTTACCTGGGCCTCCTGCCCCTGCAGCTCATGGAGAATGCCGGGGCTGCCCTGGCCCGGGAGATCAGATCCCTGGCCAGGGGGAGACGTTTAGCCATCGTCGCCGGTCGCGGCAACAACGGCGGAGATGCCTTTGCCGCCGTGCGCCACCTGCAGGGCTTCGAGGTCACGGTCTTTCTTCTGGGAAGGGCCGGCGAGATCGGCACGGAAGAGGCCAGGCAAAACTGGAAGATCCTGGAGGCCCTGGAGTACGACCTGAGGGAGGTCAGGGACGCCGGAGAGCTGGAAGAGCTATCCAAGTACGACCTGATCGTGGACGCGGTGCTTGGCACCGGGGTGCGGGGCACGGTGCGGGGGCTGGCCAGAGGGGCCATCCAGGCCATGAACTCCTCCGGCCGGCCCATCCTCTCGGTAGACGTCCAAAGCGGCATGGGAACGGACCTATCGGCAAATGCTGATCTCACCGTCACCTTTCACCGGCCCAAGGACGGCATGAGCGGCCAGATCAAGGTGGCAGACATCGGCATTCCGGAGGAGGCGGAGTTCATGGTGGGGCCCGGAGACCTGCGCCTGGTGGGAAGGCGGGCCGCTGAGAGCCACAAGGGCGACAGCGGCCGGATCCTGGTGATCGGCGGGGGGGCCTACACCGGCGCTCCGGCCCTGACTGCCTCAGCGGCTCTCCGGGCCGGTGCGGACATTGTGACCGTGGCCACCCCGGAGAACGTGGCCCACACCATTTCCGGGTTTTCCCCTAACCTGATCGTCAGGAGGCTAAAGGGCGATCATCTGTCCCCGGACAACCTGGATCGTGTGAAGGAGCTCATCCTGAGCCACGACGTGGTAGTCATGGGAATGGGACTGGGTCGGAATCCGGAGACCAACGACGCCTTGGCCGAGATCATGCCTCTATGCCAAAAGACGGTGATAGACGCCGACGCCCTGCTGCCAGACCTGCCCTTGAAGGGGATTGTAACCCCTCACGCCGGGGAGTTTCGAAGGATCAGCGAAATCGAGCTTCTGCCTGGCCGGGGCCGCCGGGACATAGTGAAGCAGTTTGCCGCCAGCCGGGGTCTTGTGGTCCTGCTCAAGGGCAAGATGGACCTGATCTCCGACGGGGAGACGGTCAAAGGAAACACCACTGGAAATCCAGGAATGACTGTGGGAGGAACAGGAGACGTTCTGGCCGGTGTGAC
>JAAEEW010000197.1 GCA_013415595.1 Methanosarcinales archaeon
CCTGAGAGCAAGGGCCGGTGCCTCCTGGCCCGGGCAAACTGTCCCTGTGCCGGCCGCCCCGGCCCCCCGGCGACCCCTTCCCGGGGATTTTGGCAAAGCACCTCGTTTTAGCCCTTTCCAGGGCGACCGGCAATCGTTCTCAACGGACGAGCCTTTCAACAAATAATATAGATTCTTTTTATTGCAATGGGTTATAATAAATGTGGACCATAGAGCAACCACAATTGATTTTTTTGCTATTATAATTAGAAAAGAGGGTGTCGCTAGGTTGAAATATTAAGAAGTTAGTGGATTTAGGTATTGGTGGGAAACATGTTCGAAAAGATATTGGTCCCGACAGATTTTTCCAAGTATTCTCAGAAGGTCTTGGAGTGCATAAGCGAGATTCCTGGGGCAAAAGAGATCGTGTTGCTCAACGTGGTGGGACCGTCTGACCCACTGGCACGGGTCTGGGATCCCGGAGCCCGGGCTCTGGAGTCAAAGGAGAAGCTGGAGAAGCAGTCAAGATTCCTGAGCGGCCTGGGGCTGGCGCCCAAAGTCCGTTCCGAGGTCGTAATGGAAGGGAGCATCTCCCGCATAATCCAGAGGGTAGCCGACGAGGAGAAGGTCTCCCTGGTGGTCATGGGAGCCCGCGGAAAGAGCATGGTGGAAGGGCTCTTCCTGGGCAACGTGGCCAAGGACCTGCTCCGCTTTGGGACTACCGACCTCCTGATCATGCGCTACAAGATGCTGGAAGGCGACTTGCAGAAGTACTGCTCCCACATAATGAATAAGGTGCTGATCACCACCGACTTCTCCGAGCCTGCCGAGAAGGCCATAAAGTTCATCAAGGGCATGGAGGGCATCGGAGAGATCAGCCTGGTCAATGTGGTATCCAGCGGCGAGTCGGCAGAGGATATCGATACCAGCCTGACCGAAGCGGCCAATGTGCTGAAGTACTACGCAGAAGAGTTCGAGGCCGCAGGGCTCAAGGTCAAGGTGCACGCCCTCTCCGGAAATCCGGCTGACGAGATCATCAAGCTGGCCATAAAGGAGGACGTATCCCTCATCGCCATGAGCTCCCACGGCAAGGGATGGCTAAAGCAGCTCATGGTCGGAAGCACCACCTACGAGGTGGCCAAGAGGGCAGACCGGCCGGTTCTGGTGGTCAGGACCAACGAGACCGAGTGATTTTTAAGCCAGCTGGGAGGTGGTCATGGCCCCCGTGGCCATAGCCTCCCGATTTCACTATATTTCGCTGCATTTCGCTGTATTTTCACTATTAGTTCAGTGTGATTTTATTATTAATTTTTGTATATTTTTACTGCGTATATTTTACTTAGCAGCGTTAGCGCCATTTTCAGTATTTCAGCCTCTGAGCTCCTTTAAGGCTTTCAGGACCGCCTCTGCATGTCCCTTCACTTTCACCGACCTCCAGATCCGGGCGATTTGCCCCTGGGGATCGATCAGGAAGGTGCTGCGGATCACGCCGAGGTGCTCCTTTCCGTACATCTTCTTCAGGCCCCAGGCGCCGTAGGACTCCAGGACCTGGTGCTCGGGATCGCTGGCCAAAATGACCCTGAGGTCGTGCTTCTCCCTGAACCGCTGGTGGCTGGCCGGTGAGTCCGGGCTGACCCCCACCACCTCCGCCCCCAGGGCCCTCAGCTCCTCCAGGCTGGCAGAGAAGTCCCTGGCCTCCTGGGCGCATCCCCTGGTGTTGTCCCGGGGATAGAAGTACAGGACCGTCCACTTTCCTCGAAGGGCGCTCAGGCATACATCGGTGCCGCTGCCGTCGGGCAGGCAGAAGTCTGGGGCAGGATTTCCAACTTCGAGCATGATATTATCACCTCATAGCTTTCGGCTGTCGGCTTCTCCCGGCTCAGGCTGCAGGACCAAGCTTTCGGGGCCGGCCGGCAACCACCAGGACCTCAGGATTATTATGGGGAAGGACTGAACTATAAAGCCGGTGATCGAAGCGGCTGCAGACGTCACGGGCCAAACGGCGGCATGGCTCCAATGATGGCAGCAGGCCGTGGGATGGCACGGGCAATTTAAGATTGCAGCTTATGATCGCTGCGGCTAATGAGATCGCTGCCGGACCGGGCAGTCGCCCGGTCAGGCTTGCCGGGGGAGGACGGGCCATTGGCGGCTCCCCGGCCCCGGGAGGTTCATCATGGACGAAGAGGAGAGGGACGAAGAGGAGAGCCTGGAAGAGTTCATCTGCAGCTTCGATTTCACGGAGGAGGAGATGATGGCGGTGCGAGACGAGCTGGACTCCTATCGCACCATTCCCGGATCCAATCTGGCCAAGTACATCCGCCGGGTGGCGGTCACCATCGAGGAGGACGACCGCCCGGCCTTCCTGAAGGGGATAATGGTGGGCGCCGCCATCCGCCTGGCCGCGGACCGGGATCGCGGCTGACCCGGGCCCCGACGTGGGTGAGGGGCCCCGGGCGCTGACCGGCAGATCCGGGAGTGGCGATGCTAGGGATAGGAGATACGAGGGATAGGAGATACGAGGGATAGGAGATACGAGGGATAGGAGATACGAGGGATAGGAGATACGAGGGATAGGCGATGCGAGGGATAGGCGATGCGATGGGAGGCATTGCCCGGGCCGCC
>JAAEEW010000198.1 GCA_013415595.1 Methanosarcinales archaeon
AAAGAGATCCGATTTATTATAGCCTATGGCCCTGGACGCTTCCATTGCCTCCTTCCACTGCCCCTTTCGCAGGCACTCAAATATGTAATACTTGAAGTAAATGAAATAACCAGCAAAGAGCTCGTCCGAGCCCTGCCCGTCCAAAAGCACCTTCATGCCATTCTGATGGGCAAGCTTCATGACTCTATACTGACCGTAAATGCTGATAGACCGGAAGGGCTCCTCCTGAGCCCATACCAGATCCAGTAGGTCCTGCCGGAGTTCGTCTGGCGTGGGAGTGATCCTGTAGGACTCCACCTCGGAGTCCTGGACCACCGTGTCTATGAACCGAGACTCATCCAACCGCTGCCCGGGAAACACCATGGAGAATGTCTTTATATGGGACTGGGGGCTGACGGCCCGCATACCGTAAACGATAGCCGATGAGTCGATTCCCCCGCTGAGGCAGCAGCCCACCGGAACGTCCGATACCAGGCGGTATTGCACACTGTCCATAAACAGGGATTTTAATTGCGAGACGGGATTTCGATGCCCATCCACCAATCCCGCCCTCTCTTCCAGGCGGTACCAGCGCTCCAGCCGGACAATCCCGGTCTTAAGATCATAAATCAGACGCTCGCCGGGCATGAGCCTCTCCACACCGGAGAAGAAGGTCTCACGCCGATGGTCAGTGAATCCGAACGCCAGATATTCGTAGACTGCCCGGGGATTCGGTGAGCGATTATGTAGCGTGGGGAGAAGTCCCTTTATCTCAGAGGAGAAGATCAATCCCCGCTCGCCCCGGATGTAATACAGCGGCTTGACGCCAAAACGGTCCCTGCACAGCAGAAGCTCCCCTTTCCCCAGGTCGTAAAGGGCAAATCCCCACATACCATTGAACCGCTCCACGCAGGAGGGCCCCCACTCTTCATAGGCGTGGACTATCACCTCGGTATCAGTGGCGGAGGAGAAACGGTGCCCTCTCTCCTGCAACTCGGAGCGGACCTGGGAGAAGTTATAGACCTCCCCGTTGTACACTATCCATATCGTCCCATCCTCGTTGCTCATGGGTTGCCTGCCCTGGGAAGATAGGTCGATGATGGACAGCCGGCAGTGGCCCAGAGTCACCCTGCCGTCGTTGAAGATCCCCAGATCGTCAGGGCCGCGATGAGAGAGCGCTTCATTCATTCGCCGTATCAGCTCGGGATCGTCCCAGGTAAAACCGTTCACGCCGCACATCAGATGAGGCCCTCGTAAACCCTTCTGATCGCTTCCCGGTTGCCGTCCCAGAACCTGAAGTCCCCGGGCGCGAGGCGCTCTGGCTCCCGGCCCTTGCACTCCCGGATGGCCCGGCCCAGATCGGGGCTCTCCACCACCACCAGGTTCTTTCTCTCCTCCTCCATGGTGATACCGGAGGCCACCACCAGCTTCTCCATGTTCAGATACTCGTTCAGCTTCCAGATGCTCCGGTCCGTGGAGTAGGGGGTGAGGACGTTTCGGTCCCGGGGAATGATGCACACCTTGGCCTTTCGCAGGAAGTCCGCCACCCTGGAGTGTGGCTGCCAGCCCAGGTTCCGGACGTTATCCAGCTCGCGTCGCAGATACCACCGGGCAAAGGGACCGCCGCCTACGATCCAGAACTCCTGGTTTGGGTTCTCCCGGGCCACCCGGAGCAGGTTGGCGATACCCTCCTGCTCGCATACCCGGCCCACGAATATCACGGCGTCGTCGGCCAGACCCTGCAGTCCCTCAGAGCTGCCGGCGGCCTCCACGAAGCTGCGGGAGGGGTAGTTGGGGATCACGTGCACCTCCTTTCGGGGCGCAAAGCAGCTCACCTTCTCCTTCAGGGGCACGTTGACCGTGGTGATCAGGTCCGCCCCCCGGGCCAGCTCCCTCTCGTAGCCCTCGCAAAATCTCCTGGCTGCAGAGCCAAACCTCATCTGGGTCTCCACACCCCAGGGAGAACGGTAGTCGTAGATGAGCTTTTGAAAGCCGGTGCCCCTCAATTCCGGCAGCCCGTGATAAATTATGTCCGGCACGTTGAACAGGTGAACCACGTCCGGCTTCTCCGCCTTCAGGATGCTTCGAACCGCCAGGCCAATCTTCATCCAGTTGCGGGTGCCAAAGCCTGGAACCTGAACCTGGTACCCCAGCTCCTCCAGGGTGGCCTGGAAATGCTTCAGCCTGGTGGTGAGCTCGGGCTGGTTGGCCAGGAGCATGATCCTCATAGGGCCCCCTGCAAGACGCCTTCATAGACGCGAGCCAGGGCCCGCCAGTCGTATTTCAGGGCCAGCTCTCTGTAAACAGCCGGGTCCTTGCCGGACTGGAGGATCTGCCCCACCTGATGGACAAAGCCCTCCACATCGTCATAGTAATAGATCTGGTCGCCAAGCAGCCGCTCCAGGGAGACCATCCTGCTGGACAGGACCGGCCTCCCACAGGACAGGTAGTTGAACACCTTTCCTCCGGCGGCATACTCATTCTTCTTCATCATCTTCAGGGGATTCAAGCCGATATCCATGGCCGAGATGTAAGGGCCAAGCTCCGAATAGGGCACGGCCCCGGTGAACCGAATCCGTGAATCCACCCCCTGGTCCCGAGCCAGGGCCTTGATCTTATCGCCGTAGTCGGTGAAGAGACCGGGTCCGATCACCAGCAGGTTCACGCCCTTCAGCCGGGGCAGGGCCGTGACCACCGTCTCCAGGTCCACCCAGTGCTCCAGGGACCCCACGTACCCCAGGACCGGCCCCTCCAGCCCCAGAGAGCGCCTGGCCTCTTCCTGAGGCATGGGCTGCAGCAGGCTGGTGTCCACGCCGTTAGGTATCACCTCCACCCGGGAGACGCCGATTCCCTGCAGGTAGACCTTCAGCTCTTCGGTGACGGTGATGACCGTCCTGGCCCGGAGCAGGTTCTGCCTGGTCATCAGGCTCACCCCCAGCTTGACCATCCGGCCAAAGAGGGTGCCCGGATAGTAGATGGATGCCGACTCCTCCAGGTGATCCAGGTAGTCGAAGACTATGGGAACCCCGGCGAAGTTGGCCATGAAGGAGGGGAGGATGTTGGCCGAGAGGATGACATCTATTCCCTCGTCCTTAACCACCTCCCGAATCTTGCGAAGGTGGGAGAAGGCGGAAGTGAGGTAGTAGCGAGATGGGTCCTCCGCCGGGGAGGTTCCGGCCGGGACCAGGGTGCAGCTGGTATGCCGGGGCTGGTTATCCCGGAACCGGGACAGCTCGAAGTGCAGCACGTAGACCTCGTGCTCCTCTGCCAGGGCATCGAAGATGAAGTTGAGCCTGTTAGGCACTGGATGCCGGATCCAGTCGGTGGTGGGGATTACCAGTATCTTCATAGCTCATTCCCAGGAATGCCGTTTTGACCTATGCCCTCGATGGCGAGAGGGCGGAATCGTCGGTCCGTTATCAAATCCACTCTTCGCCAGGGCACCAAAATATTTAAAGTAAATAGTAGGAGGGGACATCTTGATTAACTTGTCCCGGTCGTGATGATCCTGAAAGCTGTTATTTTAGCGGCAGGGGAGGGGCGCAGGTGTCGCCCCCTTACCCAGACCAGATCCAAGGTAATGTTGCCGGTAGCCAACCGCCCCTTCATGGAGCACGTCATCCGGGCCCTGGCAGCCTGCGAGGTAAAGGAACTCCTGGTGGTGGTGGGCTACCAGAAGGAACGGATAATGAACCATTTCGAGGACGGCCTTCGCTACGGGGTGAACATAACCTACGTGGTCCAGGACGAACTGCTGGGAACGGCCCACGCCCTGAGCAAGGTCAGAGACCACATAAATGAGGATTTCCTGGTTCTTAACGGCGACAACCTCCTGGACGAGAGGGCCATCCAGGACCTGATGAGCGCCCCGGGCAAAGAGATCATCCTGTCCAAGCTACGCGAGCACTCCGGCGACTACGGAGTGCTCACCGTGGAGGGAGGAAAGGTGACCAGGATCGTGGAGAAGCCGGGCCGGCCCTGCGCCGGGATCCTGAACACCGGAGCCTATCGCTTCAGCCCCCAGATTTTCGAGGAGCTGTCCAAGACCCCCATCTCCGAGAGAGGATCCTATGAGCTCACCCAGACCATCAGCCAGATGATCAATGGCGGAAAGGATATTCGGGCCATGATGACCGATGGAGCATGGACCGACGCCATCTTCGCCTGGGACCTGCGTTCCGCCAACAGCCTGGCCGCCTCCCTGCAAAGGCCCCGGGTGCAGGGGGAGGTGGAAGATGGAGCGGTGCTGAAGGGTCCGGTGGTCATGGGAGAGAACAGCCTGATCAGGGCCGGATCTTACATCGTCGGTCCGGTGATCATCGGCAAGAACTGCGACATAGGTCCCAATGTCGTCGTCCTTCCCGCCACCTCCATCGGCGACTCGGTGCGGGTGGGCTCTGGCTCAGAGATTCGAAACAGCATCGTTATGAGCGGGACCAAGATCGGATCGGGATGCATCATATCCGACTCGGTCATCGGAGCTAGCTGCCACTTCGCAGACCAGATCATGCTGGAGAGCGGGAGGGCCACCGTGGATGTGGAGGAGGGCTGCCACCACGTGGAGTTTGGAGCGGTGGTGGCCGACAACGTGACCACCGGGAGCAGAGCCTTCATGAATCCGGGGACCATCATCGGAACCGACTGCAAGATCGGTTCATGCACCGCTCTGCGAGGCAGGGTGGAGAGAGGGACCAGGGTGATCTGAGATGTGCGGCATAGTGGCCTACGTGGGAGACGAAAAAGCAGGACCGATCCTCTTCGACACTCTGAAGAGGCTGGAGTACCGGGGGTACGACTCCGCCGGAGTGGCCGTGCGCTGCGACGACCAGATCGAGGTGCTGAAGGCCGCCGGCAGGATAAGCGACCTGGAGAAGTCCTACCTGGAGCGGGGGTCGCCAGGCGACCGCATGGGAATCGGGCACACCAGATGGGCCACCCACGGCCGGCCCAGCGACGAGAACGCCCACCCCCACACCTCGGGAGGCATCGCCGTGGTGCATAACGGCATCATAGAGAACTACCTGGCCCTGCGAGAGAGGCTCACAGACCTCGGATTCGCATTTCAGTCCGAGACCGATAGCGAGGTCCTGGCCCATCTCATCAACTACTACTACCAGGGAGACCTGGCCCGGGCGGTGGCGAAGGCGGCGTCCGAGGTGGAGGGGTCCTATGCCATCGCCGTCATGTCCGCGGACTCTCCGAGCATCGTCTGCGCCCGCAAGGACAGCCCCCTGGTGATCGGCCTGGGCGAGGGGTCCTGTTACGTGGCCTCGGACATCCCGGCCCTCCTGCCCTACACCCGAGACGTGGTCCGGCTGAAGGACGGGGACTTCGCCGTCCTGGAGGGGGGAAAGGTCCATGTGCAGGACATCTCCGGCGCCCCCCGGGAGCTGGAGAGCGAGAGGATCGAGTGGGACGTCAACGCCGCCGAGCGCGGCGGATACCCCCACTTCATGCTGAAGGAGATTCACGAGCAGCCCAGGGCCATCCAGGAGACCATAACCGGCCGCATCTCCGAGGTGGAGGGGGACGTGAGGCTGGACCTGGGCATGACCTCCTGGGACATGCAGACCCTGCAGAGGGTGTCCATCGTGGCCTGCGGCACATCCTACCACGCCGGCCTGGTGGCCCGCTACTTCTTCCCCCGGGCGGCCGGGCTGCCGGTGGACGTGGAGGTGGCCTCGGAGTTCCAGTACATGCAGCTGCGCCCCGGCACCCTGCTGGTGGGAATCTCCCAGTCCGGAGAGACGGCGGACACCCTGGTCTCCCTGAAGAAGGCCAGGACCTGCGGCGTGCGCTCCCTGGCCGTCACCAACATGGTGGGCAGCACCATCACCGACATCGTGGACACCAGCATCTACACCCGCTGCGGCCCGGAGATCGGGGTGGCGGCCACCAAGACCTTCACCAGCCAGCTGGCAGCCCTGCTGCTTCTGGGAATTAGGCTGGGCCGGGGCAGAAACCACCTGCTGGCCGACCAGGGGCGAAAGATGCTGGCTGAGTTCTCCCGCCTGCCCGGGCTGGTGCAAAGCGTCCTGGAGAAGAGGGATCAGATCCGGGAGATCGCCAAGACCTTCGCCCACCAGGGAAGCTACTTCTTCATCGGCAGGGACTTCCTCTACCCCATCGCCCTGGAAGGAGCCCTGAAGATGAAGGAGATCGCCTACATCCCGGCAGAGGGTTATGCCGGGGGAGAGCTGAAGCACGGACCGCTGGCCCTCATCAAGGATGGGACCCCGGTGGTGGCCCTGGCCACCTGCGGCCGCAAGATCCAGTCCAACATCAAGGAGGTCCGGGCCCGGGGGGCGGAGGTCATTGCTCTGGCCACCGAGGGAGACCCGGACATGGCGAAGATCGCCAGCATGGTGGTAGAGCTTCCGGCCACCAGGCCGGTCTTCTCCACGGTGCTCTGCACCGTAGCCCTGCAGTTGCTGGCCTACTACACCGCCGACGAGCTGGGATGCGAGATAGACAAGCCCAGGAACCTGGCCAAGAGCGTGACCGTGGAGTGAGGGGGGCTCCAGGAGAGCTCCCACCGTCTTGGGCCACCTAGCTTCTCTGCCAGTGATGACGGGAAGTGGACCCGGGGGCCAGAGGCTGCCCCGAGGCCGGGGCGGCGGGCTCCGGGAGGGAGGCGGCGGCGGGAACGGCCTCCCGGGAGAAGGTGGTGGTTCCCCCGCCGGCCGGATAATGTCCTTATGCGGCAGGGGCTGCGGGAGCAAGAAACATTTATTTAATAAAACTCCCCCTTGAGCAGTAGGCAGATTGGCATTTCCAGTCTGGGGTGGGGTTTTATGAACAGCAGGATTGCAGCATTTATGGCATTGTCAGGGCTGGCTCTAATTTTATTTTTAGCTTCGGTCACTGCCCTGGACTACGATAGCACCTCCAGCTACGGCCAGGCCGGCCAGGGGACGACAGGCTTCAGTCCCGGCCTGGAAAGAGACGGCGCCCGGCTCAACCAGCCGCCGACGCTGATCAGCTTCGTTCCCGACAGGATGTTCTCCGCCCGACCGGGCTCGACCGTGGTCTTCGCGGCCCAGGCCTCCGACCAGGATGGGGACCGGGTCCTGTACCAGTTCTGGCTCAACGGTCCGGCCACCGGAAACATCTGGAAGGCCATGACCAACTGGACGGAGGTGGGCATCTGGAACTGGACGACAACCGCTGCCGATGCCGGAAACAACATCCTGGAGGTCCGGGTGAGGGACGGCCGCCACGCTGATGCCGATAGATGGGACGACCTGCTGACCCTGGAGTATTTCATAGAAGAGGGGACTGCAGGGCGGACCCCGACCATCGCCGGATTCGAGCCGGACAGGCAGAGCCCCCAGCCCCACGGCACCAGGATAGTGTGGACGGCCACGGCCTTTGACCCGGATGGGGATACCGTGCTCTACCAGTACTGGCTGAAGGGGACCTCCACCGACGACCTGTGGAAGGCGAAAAGTCCCTGGACCACCAGCCCGGTCTGGACCTTTGACAGCTCCCAGTACCAGCCCGGAATTTACATGGTCGAGGTCCGGATCAGGGACGGATACCACGCCGGAGCGGACGGCTGGGACGACTTCAAGCGGGCCAGCTACGTCATACGCCAGTTCGTCAAATGACCGAAAAACGGCCGCTGGCACTTTCAGGCTGATTAAGGTTGAGCGGAGAGGAGGCGTGGAGAGCGGCGAACTGGATGGGGCCGCGGACGGATGGGCAGGTCTGGCCGGCCAGGGCCCATGGGCGAGGCCAAAAAAATTAAATCAGATTCTGGCACCATAGTACATGGTCATAAATTATGGACCTGGCAGGGGCCGATATGGGCCCTCCCCGGGCCGGCGGGACATGGGCGCTGAAACCGGCAGGTGCAGCCGCGGCGCTCTGCCGGCCAAGACGACTGGGCCGGAGAAAGGAATCCTGGCCACAGTCGGAGGCCGGAGGTCTCCACTTCCGGCCAGGTGGACGTTTTGAGATTTGCCAAGAGAACGGACTATAACGGAGGTTTTGAATGTTCGAACGGATCTTGTTTCCCACCGATTTCTCTCGCTACTCGGTGAAGATTCTGGAGGGGCTGGAGGGGCTGCCAGGCGCAGATGAGGTGGTGCTGGTGCACGTGGTGGACGCCACCCGGCCCAGCATCGCCGGCGGCCTCTCCTACCAGACCCGGGTGGAGGAGGCCAAAGCCCAGCTGGGGCTGCAGGCCAAATATCTGCAGGGCCGGGGATTGAAGGCCCGGGCGCTGGTGGTCGCGACCACCGCGGACTTCAGCGGCCCGGACGGCGCCGACCTGCAGAGCCTGAAATCCCACATTGCGGCAGACCTGATCATCCCCGGAGACGTTCCCTTCGCCATTGCCGAGGTGGCCCGGCGGGAGGGGCTCCCCCTGCTGGTGATGGGGGCCCGGGGAAGGGGCAAAGTGAAGGGGATACTGCTCGGAAGCGTCTCCAGGGACATGCTTCGCCAGTCCGAGTGCGACCTGCTGATCATGAGGCAGGCCATGCTGGAGGAAAAGGGCGAGGAGGAGTTCAGCGACTATTGCCGCCGCATCCTTTCCAGGGTCGTCCTTACCACCGACTTCTCTCCGGCTGCCGGGGCGGCCCTGGAGAGCCTCAAGACCCTCCCCGGACCGGGAGAGGTGGCCCTGGTGCACGTGGTCTCCCGGGGAGAGACGGAGGAGGAGATAGAGGGCCGCATGGTGGAGGCGGCAAAGAAGCTCCAGGATTTGCGCCGGGAGCTGGAGGGGCCGGGCATCCGGGCTACTGTTCACGTGGACTCCGGAAACCCGGCGGAGAGGATCGTGGCCCTGGCGGCCCGGGTGGAGGCCACCATGATCATGATGAGCTCCCAGGGCAAGGGCTGGCTGCAGGAGCTGCGGGTGGGGAGCACGGCCTTCGACGTGGCCAGGATGGCCGACATGCCGGTGCTGGTCGTCCGGGCCGGGGAGCCCCAGGAGTAGACGGAGAGGGTGGCTGATGGATTTGGAGAGAAAGAGCATCGGATCTAACGTCTTCATCTACCCCATGCCCGTGACCCTGGTGGGAACCATGGTGGACGGCCGCCCCAACTTCATGGCCGTGGGCTGGATCAGCAGGGTCAACGCCAGCCCGCCCCTGCTGGCGGTGGGGATCAACAGGAAGCACCACACCGCCCGGGGAATTGAGGAGGGTGAAGCCTTCAGCGTCAACTTTCCGACGGCGGAGATGATGGACAGGGCCGACTACTGCGGCCTGGTCTCCGGGCGGGACGCGGACAAGTCCCGGCTCTTTGATGTATTCTACGCAAACCTGTCGGTGCCCATGATCCAGGAGTGTCCGCTATGCCTGGAGTGCCGGCTGTGGAGGACGGTGGGGCTCCCCAGCAACGACCTCTTCATCGGAGAGATTGTGGAGTCCCACGCCCTGGAGAGCTGTCTTTCCGACGGTAAGCCGGATCTGCAGAAGATGAGGCCCCTCCTCCTGACCATGCCGGACAACAGCTACTGGACGGTGGGGGAGAGGGTGGGCCGGGCCTGGGAAGCAGGAATGGCTCTGAAGGAGCAGAGAGGATAGATGAGAGCGGTAGCGTTCAACGGCAGCCCCCGGCGAGACGGGAACACCGCCCGCCTGCTGGGCTACGTGCTGCAAGAACTGGAGGAGCAGGGGATCGAGACGGAGCTGGTGCAGCTCCGGGGCCCCATTCGGGGCTGCATCGCCTGCCTGGAGTGCCGCGCCCGAAAGGACGGCAGGTGTGCCCTGGACGACGACGTGATCAACGACTGCATCGCCAGGATGGCCCGGGCGGACGGGATAATCCTCGGCACCCCTACCTACTTTGCCGACCTGACTCCGGAGATGAAGGCCCTGATCGACCGGGCGGGATTCGTGGCCAAGGCCAACGACGACATGTTCACGCGAAAGGTGGGGGCAGCGGTGGTGGCGGTCCGCCGGGCGGGGGCCATCCACGCCTTCGATTCCATCAACCACCTCTTCCTCATGAGCCAGATGATAGTCCCCGGCTCCAGCTACTGGAACGTGGGAATGGGCCTGGAGAAGGGAGACGTGGAGTCGGACGGCGAGGGCAGGGAGATCATGAGGACCCTGGGCCGGAATATGGCCTGGCTGCTGAAGAAGATCGCAGATCAGCCGTATTGATCGAATATCAGGCTAAAATACTCCACAGGCCGAAAGGACTCCCTGAAAAAGCGTATTTTGAGGGTAGGAGACGGTGGAGGGGCCAGGGGCCGCAGGACAGGGACCTTCAGGCCCCGCCGCCGGGCATCTCCATCTTCAGGGTGGATGTGTCGAATACCAGGTCCGCCTCCTGTGGAGGCAGCCAGTTCAGGCCTTTAGCCTCCACCTCCTCCCGGCTCATCAGCTCGTCCCAGGCGTAGACCTGCAGCCCCTTGTCCATCAGCAGCCTGACCAGGGCCAGGTTCCGGCTGTGGTGGAACTCTTTTACGCCGCTCCGGTAGGTTATGCCCCGCACGCAGATCCGGACCTGGGCCAGGGGCCTGTCCAGCCTCATGCACTGCAGCAGGATCTGGCCGGCCCAGTGCTCGGCCATCTGGTCGTTGATCTCCCGGGCCGTTCGAAGCAGTCTGGCGTGGTCGAACCTCTCCAGGCGCTCCATCTCCCGGATCAGGAACCAGGGGTAGACGGGAATGCAGTGTCCGCCCACGCCGGTGGAGGGCAGATGGACGTGACAGTACTGGTGGTTGGCAAAGTTTCGGGCCTCGAAGAAGTCCACACCCAGATCCCCGGCGATCTTGAAGAGCTCGTTGGCCAGGCCGATGTTCACGTCCCGGTAGCAGCCCTCCATGACCTTGATGAACTCCGCCACCCGGGCGCTGGAGACCAGGCTCAGGTGGGGGATGAACCGGCTGTAGACCTGGTAGGCCAGAAGGCCGCTATCCTCGTCCAGGCCGCCCACCACCTTGGGGAACTCCCGCAGCCGGGAGATGCTGTAGCCGGTCATGATCCGCTCCGGGGAGTAGGCCAGGTGGAACTGGCCCAGCTCCATGCCGCTCTCCTCCTCCAGCCAGGGCTTCACCAGCCGCTCGGTGGTCCCCGGCGGGACGGTGGTCTCCAGGATGACCAGGTCTCCCGGCTTCAGGATGCGGCCGATGCTGCGGAAGGCCGACTCCAGGATCCTGTAGTCGGGGTTGAACATGTGATCAACGAAAAGGGGCACTATGACTATGAACACCTGGCAGGAGCGGGCCTCCTGGTAGTCGGCACAGGCCACCAGCGACTTTCCGCCGTGGCGCCTGATCAGCTCGTCCAGCCCCGTCTCCTGGGGGATGGGATTTTCGCCCCGGTTGATCCGCTGGCAGCGGACCGGATCGATGTCCACACCCAGCACCTCGATCTCGTTTTCCGCTATCACCGCGGCCAGGGGCAGCCCGGCGTTCCCCAGGCCTATCACCGCAATCGTTGCACTCATCCTCAGACCTCAATGTGCACTGACTTTCCACAGACGCTGCACTTGAAGATGGTGGTGGGGCCCGACCTCGCCTCCACCTCCTCCAACCGGCGGCCGCAGTAGCAGACGTACCCTCGAATCTCTGCCGGATTTCCGTAGACCAGGGTGAAGGGGGCGACGTCCCTGGTGACCACGCTTCCCGCTCCCACCATGGCGTACTCTCCGATGGTCACTCCGCAGACGATGGTGGAGTTGGCCCCGATGCTGGCCCCCCTCCGGACCAGGGTGGGAGAGACCCTCTCCTCCGACCAGATGAAGGAGCGGGGGTAGAGATCGTTGGTGAAGGTGGCCGACGGCCCGATGAAGACGTCGTCCTCCACCACCACCCCATGGTAAAGAGAGACGAAGTTCTGAATCTTGACGTTGTCTCCGATTTGCACCCCCGAGTCGACGTAAGCGCTCTTGCCCAGGTTGCAGTCCCGGCCGATGATTGATCCCTCCCGGACGTGGGCGAAGTGCCAGATGCGGGTGCCCGCCCCCACATCCTCCGTCTCCACCACCGCTGTGGGATGGCTGTAGAACGCCTTTATGCCCGGCGTCGCCGTAATCTCCGTCATGTTTGAGGAACTCCCCCCGGCGAAGGGCTCAGGCCAGCCCCTGGGAGATCTGGTCGCAGATCCGCATGTTCAGATAAGCCTGATCGGGAGTCACCGGGAAGGGCTCCCGGCTGTTCACACAGTCCAGGAAGGTCTTCAGCTCCACCTTCAGGGGCTCCACCTTGTTCACCAGAACCTTCTCGATGATGTTCTCCTGAATGTAGCGCTCGTTCTCCTTGGTGTACTTCCCGGGCTTTCTGTAGATGAAGACCTCCTGGGTCATGAAGTCCCCCTCGGTGGTGGACTCTTCGTCCTCCACGTACATGGTCCGGAACTTCTTGGAGGAGAGCCTGCTGGCGGATAAAACGGCCACCGAGCTTCCAAAGACCACGGTGGCCTGGCAGACGTTCTTGTTCCCGGCGCTGTAGATCCGAAAGTCGCCCCGTCCCGGGAATAGAACGTTGAAGACGATGTCTATGTCGTGGATCATCAGGTCCTCCACCACGGAGGAGTCGGTGATGCGGGTGGACCCCGGGTTATGCCTCTTGATCTCCACGTAGGCCGGGCTTCTGGATATCTTGCCAAACTCGGCCACGATGGGATTGAACCGCTCGATGTGGCCCACCCCCACCACCTGGTCCCGCCCCTGGAGGAGTCCCAGCAGGATCTCGGCCTCCTCCCGCTTCAGGGTCATGGGCTTCTCGATCAGACAGTCGGCCCCGGCCTCTATCACCTGTCTGGCCACGGAGAAGTGGTGCCTGGTGGGTACGCAGATGTTGACCGCCTCCGCCTTCTGGAGCAGCTCCTCCACCGAGCCACAGGGGGTGGCCAGCTCCTCTGCCCGGCGGGCGTTTCCCGGGTCCGGGTCGTAGAAGAAGATCTCTCCCACTCCCTTCAACTCCGAGTAGACCCGGACGTGGTTCTTCCCCATGGAGCCTACGCCAATTACGCCTACGTCCATCTCTCCCACCTCAGGTCCTCGAGCTGCCGGCGGCCTCCGGCGCTTCGTTTACCGCCCGGGCGATGTATCTCAGCTCCTGGTCATTGAGCGACGGGTAGACGGGCAGGCTCATCACCCGGCGGGAGACGTCCTCGGCCACCGGGCAGGACCCTTCCAGCCCCAGATCCCGGTAGACCGGCTGGCTGTAGACGGGCCTGGGGTAGTGAACGGCGCTTCCCACCCCCCGGGACTGGAGATAGGCCATCAGCTCCTCCCTGGTAATGGGGAAGTCGTCCTCCACCCGCACTACGTACTGGTTGTAGACGTGCCTGACCTGTGGGTCCCGATAGGGCGTGGTGATTCCCCGGGCCTGGATGTTCCGGTCCAGGAACCCGGCATTCCTGATCCGGGAGCGGTTGTAATCCTCCAGCCGGGCCAGCTGCTGGATGCCGATGGCCCCCTGGATGTTGGTCATGCGGTAGTTGTAGCCCAGGACCACGTGGTTGTACTTTCCGGTGTCCCCGTGGTTTCTCATCAGCCGGCAGCGGGAGGCCAGATTGTCGTCGTCGGTGGTGATCATCCCGCCCTCGCCGGTGGTCATGTTCTTGGTGGGATAGAAGGAGAAGCACCCAATGCCGAAGGACCCGGCCTTCTTGCCCCGGTGCTCCGCACCGTGAGCCTGGGCGCTGTCTTCGATCAGAATCAGGCCGTGATCGTCGCAGATCTGCTGCATGGCCGGAAGGTCGAAGGGCTGGCCGTAGAGGTGCACTCCCAGGATGGCCCGGGTGCGGGGGGTTATCTTCTCCGCCACGTCCTGGGGGTCCAGGTTGAAGGTCCGGGGGTCCACGTCGGCGAAGACGGGCCTCAATCCCTGGTAGAGAATTGAGTTGGCCGTGGCGATGAAGGTGAAGGCGGGAGATATTACCTCGTCCCCCTTCTCCAGGCCCAGGGCCTTCAGGGCCAGGTCCAGGGCCACGGTGCCGTTGCTAACCGATACCGAGTTCCTGACCCCCAGGTAGGAGGAGAACTGCTCCTCGAACTTCCTGACGGCCTCGCCCTGCACCAGCATCCCGGAACGCAGAACTTCGGATACTGCTGCTATTTCCTCTTCGCCGATAACCGGCCTTGCTATGGGGATAAAATCCATGTTCGACTCCTTTGAACCAGTTCAAATCCTTTTTATCGTTCTTCCCGTGGGCCTCTGTCTCCCGGCCTGAAAAGCTTTGTCGTGGGCCGGAGGTGTTTTATAAAATGTAAAGTATGGGCCGGTGCGCCGTCACCGGGCTTTAAAGAGACGGCTATGGCCCGATAGATCAGGAGGCTTTGCCCGTGGGCGGGACGTGGCCGCGCAGGATCTCCCCCGGACGGGAGCGGTATCCGGGCTCGATCACCGTTCCCGGGTAGATGGTAGTGTGAATTCCGGTCTTGACCCCATCGCCCATGATCACCCCCAGCTTCCGCCGGCCGCTGTCCACCAGCTCCCCCCTGGCGTAGGACTTGATGCTGGCGTCGTCGTGGCGCAGGTTGGAGACGATGGTCCCCGCCCCGAAGTTGCAGCGGCAGCCAATAACGCTATCTCCCAGATAAGAGAGGTGGCCGATCTTGGTTCCGTCCATGACCGTGCTGTTCTTCACCTCCACGGCGTTGCCGATCCGCACCTCGTCTCCGATGCAGGTGCCGGACCGGATGTAGCAGTTGGGGCCGATGTCGCAGTTCCTGCCTATGACCACCGGGCCCTGGATGTAGGCCCCGGCCCGGACCACCGTCCCCTGGCCTATGCAGACCTGGCCGGTGAGGGTGGCCCCCGCCTCCACGTCGCCGAGCACTGCCGCACCCCGGCGCTGCAGAGCGCTCCGGTTGGCCTCCAGCAGGTCCCAGGGCCGGCCCACCTCCGTCCACTCCCCCAGCTCCACTATTCGAATCGACCTCCTGCCTGCCAGCACGTTCAGGGCGTCGGTCAGCTCGTACTCCCCCCGGCTGGAGAGGGGAGCCTCCTCCAGGGCTGGAAAGACCTCCCGGCCCAGAAGGTAAATTCCGGCGTTGGCCAGGTTGGAGGGGGGAGAGGGGCTCTTCTCCACCACCGACCTCATGAGGCCTCTATCGTCCGGGTCGGTGAGGAAGACTCCGTACCGCCGGGGGTCCTCCACCTGCCTGGCGGCCACGGCCGGCCCTCCGGCCCTGAGCATGTCCTCCAGAGCCGCCACGTCGGGGAGGATGTCTCCGTTGAGGACCAGGAAGTGCTTCTCGGCCAGTGGCTCTGCTGACTGCAGGGCGTGGCCGGTTCCCAGTAGCTCTTCCTGCACCGCATACTCGATGCGCACCCCCAGGGTCGATCACGTCGCCGATTCCACCGACAGACTTTGGAGCAACGGCTGCCTTGTCGGCAGCCTCTCCATGGACCTCGCCGCCACCAGCGACCGCATGCAGCACTGTGTCGAGAGCATCTTCAAGGATTTCGCGCGTCAGCACGCCGAACTGTTCACCCCGCTGCTCGCCGCCAGCGTCGTTGAGGACACCCCCACCGCAGACGAGTTCGCCGAGATGTTCATCGCCCTCATCGAGGGTGGCATCGTGGTCGCAAAATCCTACCGCGAC
>JAAEEW010000199.1 GCA_013415595.1 Methanosarcinales archaeon
AGCATGGACTACTATTTTTTGAGATCGTCATCTAATGGATGCAGCAGATTATCGACAGCCTGCGGGCGACCCGGGAAAACATAAAAGCAGAATTGAGCCGCCATCCAAATCGGAGAAATAGTCCCGGGCGGATTCGAACCACCGTCGCCGGCTCCAAAGGCCGGCAGGATTGACCACTACCCTACGGGACTGCACCCTTCTCCTGGGAAGGCAACATAAGATATATATTCGCTTCCCCGTCCGCTAGTGTAGATGAAGCTGCTAACCAAAGCTCACTCCAGTCAGAGAAGGTTGATCGAGATTCTCCGGGTCATTGACGAGGCAGACAAGCCGATAGGAGCCAGGGCCATCTCCGATCTGCTCAGCGAGAGGGGCTACGAGATCGGGGAGCGGGCAGTGCGCTATAATCTCAAGATCCTGGATGAGCTGGGCTTCACAAAGAAGCACGGCTACACAGGCCGGGCCCTCACCCACCTGGGGATGAGGGAGCTCAGCGACGCCCTGGTGAACGAGAGGATCGGCTTTGTCAACGCCCACATTGAAGAGTATATGTACCGCACCACATTCGACCCTGCCACCTCTTCCGGCGACGTGGTGGTCAATGCCAGCCTGCTCTCCAAGAACGATTTCGAGCAGGCGTTTGACATACTGCGGGAGGTCTTCGACGCCGGGTACGCCGTGAGCCGGAGGGTGATGGTTCTGGACGAGGGCGACAGCACCCTGATGGAGGTTCCCGCAGGATGCATTTGCCTGGCCACCATCTGCAGCATAACCATGGACGGCATCCTCCTCAAGGCCGGAGTCCCGGTGAACACCAGCTTCGCCGGGGTGGCCATGGTCAGGGGTCGCGAAATCCTGCAGTTCACCGACCTGATCGCCTACGCTGGAAGCTCCCTGGACCCCATAAAGGCCTTCATGTCCCGGCGGATCGCCCGGGTCAGCGACGCCCTGCGTGGCGGCACGGGCACGGTCCTGGCCAACGTCAGGGAGATCCCGATCTCATCCTCAGAGCTGGCTCAGGAGACCATCCAGCGGGCCAGGCAGGCGGGAATCGGCGGCCTGGTGCATATGGGCGAATCCGGGATCACCACCTTTGGCTGCCCTGTAGGTGCGGGGAAGATTGGCATCGCCATCTGCGCGGGGGTCAACGGGCCGGTGGCCGTCGAGGAGGCGGGCATCCAGATAAAGACCCTGCCCATCTCCGCCATGCTCGACTACAGCAAGATGCAGGAAGTCCTTTAGAGCCCGGATTGGCCGCAACCTTTGGATCTTAAACCGAAACTCTAGATTCGCGAATTGCCCCGCACGATCAGCCGGGCAGGCGGGCCCTGAAGTCCTGGATAAAGCTTTATACGGTAATGTTCCCTATCTGCCCTGTTCACGTTCATGAGGAATTAGATGGACTTCAGAGTTGTAATCTCGGACCCTAAGAGCGGCAAGGCTCATCAGGTGGAGTTGAAGGAGCCCGGAGCGACAAAGCTCATCGGGCGCAAGATAGGCGATAAGATCGAAGGTGATTTTATGGGCATGCCCGGCTACAAGCTGGAGATAACCGGCGGCAGTGACAGAGAGGGCTTCCCCATGAGGTCCGACCTTCCGGGCACCAAGCGCAGAAAGATCCTGCTGGCTGGAGGCATTGGATATCATCCCACCTCTGAAGGCCGCAAGCGTCGCAAGACCGTTCGTGGCCGGGACATTGCCCAGGATGTGGGGCAGCTCAACGTCAAGGTCGTGGAATACGGTTCCAAGTCGCTGGAGGTCCTGTTCGGCATCGCATCGCCGGAAGAGGCTAAGAAATAATCCTGAGGCTGCACTATTATTAGCACGGCCTTATCGCCGACCGATCACGAAGCTTAATGATTCAATAAATCGGTCGGCCTTTTCAAATGAAGCGTGACGTCTGGATCATCCAATCCTGCCGAGCGCTCGGAGGAGGGCATGAAGCTATCCTGGCCGTAGCAGACTCCAGGTGCCTTTTTAATACTTCTTCTCCGAGAATCTATGGGGATTCTCGGATTTGTAGTCGCCGTTGGAGGTATCTATGCTCAGGGGCAGGTGGAAAAGCGCATCGCAGTGGTTAAGGTGTGCTTATGAGGGTCTTTTTGCCGCTCCACACCGCCAGGATATCACCCTGGGAAACGTCCCCAGAATTCTCCGCCAGAGCTTCTTCGCCCTCCTGATCTGCGCAGCCGCAGACACCTTTGCCGGGTTCACCATCGCCGAGATGGCCGGAATCCTGCCCCTCTATCCGGGGCTGATCCTGCTCATACCGGGGGTCATGGGCATGAGGGGTAACATCTTCGGCTCCTTTGGAGCCATGCTTGGAACCAACCTGCACACCGGCGAGATCGCCCCACCCTACCATAGCTCCCGGGCCCTTCACCAGCAGGTGGGCGGCGCGGCGGTGAGGACCATGGCCATGTCCCTGGTCCTGGCCCTGGTGGTGAAGGCCCTGGCCCTCTCCGTGGGGATGGAGACCATCGGCATTCACCGCTTGATTCTGATCTCAGTCTTAACCGGCATACTCTCCGGCGGGATCCTGCTCGTCATAACCATCCTCATAACCACAGAGAGCTTTCGCCGGGGCTGGGACCCAGACAATATTTCTGTGCCTCTGATCACCGCCGCCGGGGACCTGTTGACCGTCCCCATCCTGTTCATCTCCGTCCTGGCCGTCTTTGGCATGGGGGATCTCCTGGCCCGGGTGGCCGGATTTGGGGCCATCGCGATTTCGGTGGCCTACGTGGCCTACGCCCTGGCGGGGGGGGACACGATCCTGTCCAGAATAACCAGGCAATCCCTGCCCGTGCTGATCGTCTGCGCGATACTGAGCACCATGGCCGGGACCTTCATGGGCATACATCTGGAGGTGCTCACCAGCTACACGGCGGTGCTGATGCTGATCCCGGTGGTGAACGCCGAGGGCGGCAACCTGGGGGGCATCCTCTCCTCCCAGCTCACCTCCGCCTATCACCTGGGGGCCACGTCCATGGAGAGGAGGCCTGACCAGCCGGCCCGCAGGAGCTTCCTCTCCCTGATCATGCTCTCCATGCTCCTCTTCCCCATCCTGGGATTGGCGGCCCACCTGATCTCCGGGTGGGCGGGCCTGGTCTCTCCGGGAATGGGAAAGCTTTTGGCCATAAGCATTCTTGGCGGGCTTATCGCCACCCTGCTGTCAATACTGGCCACCTACTACCTGACCTACATTTTCCTGAAGGTGGGTGTGGACCCGGACAACGTGGTGATTCCCATCATCACCAGCATGATGGACGTCTTTGGCACCACCTGTCTGATACTGGTGACCCTGGCCGTCCTGTGATAATTGGAGAATTTGATCCCGGCGGGACCTTTATTCATTGGTTTTTTAGCCATGGGGACTTATTTTCAGAAATCGAGACTATCGGGCTTTGGAGCTATCAGGACTGCGGGCTATCCGGACTGGCCGCGGCTGAGTATGGCGGAACATATGCCCCCCAGGGTGGCCGGGATCTTGCCCCGCTGTATCTCCTTCATCTGATCCGGGGCAACCATGGAAAAAAGAGCATCCATCAGCCTGTCGCGACGCATGATCACGTCCACCAGCTTGCGGATCTGTACCGAATTTCGAAGCTGACGGCCGAACTCCTCCTCGATTCGCGACGGATAGTCCTCCAGGCCGCCCTCTCCCTGCAGGTAGGCAGAGCAGACCTCGCCGGCGATCCTCCCGGCCACCATGGCCAGGGGTATTCCTCCCCCGCTGGTGGCCATGACCTGGCCTGCGGCGTCTCCTGCCAGGAGCACGTTATCCTTCTGGACGGCCGGAGGCATCCCCCCGGCGGGAACTGTTCCCTGCATCACCGCCAGCACCTCCCCGCCCCTCAGCTTCTCTCCGGCCTGGGGGTGCTCTCTCACGAACTGATCCAGGATGCAAGGCAGGGTGGCCCCCTTCTGCAGGTAGGAGACCCGCACTCCCACTCCCACGTTGGCCAGGTCGCTTCCCAGGGGAATTATCCAGGCGTAGCCCCCCGGGGCATAGCGGGCGCTGAAGTACATCTCCGCGGCGCCGGGATCTATGTCCAGGTCGGCCATCTCGTACTCCAGGCATACCCCCACCTCTCCATGCGGGGCCCCAATTTCCCTGGCCGTGGCCGAGTGGGGGCCGTCTGCCCCGATTATGGCCTTTGCCTGCACCATCCCAGAGCTCCGGCCGGAGAGCTTCACCCCGCCCGGCACCAGCTCGGCCCGGGTGGCCGGCAGTATCTCCGCCCCCGCCCTCGCGGCCTGCATGGCCAGATGGCGGTCGAAAGCCCGGCGGTCCACGGACCTTCCGTCCACCGGAAACTCCAGGTGCTTCCCGGAGGGGGAGTAAAATCTCTGAATGGTGGTGCGGTGCAGAACGCACCTCTCCGGAATCTCCACCAGCGGCTGGGGCAGCAGGGCCCGCGGCATGAGCTCCCTCAGCTCGTGGGCTTCGGGGATGAAGCCGCCGCACTGCACGGGGGTGCCTATCTCCTTCTTTTTGTCCACCAGCATCACCTCCCGGCCCTGGCTGGCGGCGACCTCGGCGGCGGTGGATCCGGCGGGACCGGCCCCTATCACCAGGAGCTCGACCGTCCGCTCCCTGCTCATCTCCTCTCCAGGTTGGACGGGTCGTTCACGGTCAGGCCCATCTCCAGCAGCACGTCCTCGATCTCCTCGTATGACAGGAATAGCTCGTCCCTCTGCCTCTCCAGCTGCCCCATTTTGGGCTCGGCGGAGAGCCAGATCTGCAGGGCCTCTCCCCGGACCATCTTTATGCAGGCCATCATGTCCGCCTGGGTCAGGCGGTAGGCGATGTGGCTGCCGGTGGGCGTGTACCAGCAGGGGTGCATCTCCTTCAGCCGGCTGACGAAGGGCTCCCACCTGAACTTCCCGGCCACCCTGGCCCCGTCGGCCTTCACCGGGACCAGGTCCAGCCTCAGGTTGAG
The DNA here is from genome assembly GCA_013415595.1 of Methanosarcinales archaeon. GTDB lineage: Archaea > Halobacteriota > Methanosarcinia > Methanotrichales > Methanotrichaceae > JAAEEW01. The sequence continues at coordinate 4,947 of JAAEEW010000199.1, forward strand.
GTGGGCCCGGTCTCCGGCGATCTTCTGCTCGATGCTGGCCAGGACCATCTGGTAGCGGGAGTTCTTTCGGTCCACGCTGATCATCTCGCTTCCAAACAGGGTCCTGGCCACCTCCGGGAAGAACGGAGCCAGGCGCAGGGGATCGGGCGAGGGGGTGATCAGGGAGACCCCCACGAAGAACAGGGCGCTCAAGCTCAGGCCCACCAGCACGCCGTGCTCGGTGAGCAGCGGGGATATGGAGTCCAGCTTGCCCTCCAGGAAGAAGGTCTCGTAGGTGATCAGGGCCATCTGGGTTCCTCCCCCGGCTATCAGGGCGGCCAGGGCCCCCCACTTGGTGGCCCGCTTCCAGTACAGCCCGCCAACGATGGGGAAGAAGTAGGACGTGGTGCCTATCACCGTGGCGATGATCACGGCGTCCATGATGCTCTCCACGTTCAGGGCGATGTAGGCCGATATGGAGATCATGGCCACCACCAGGATCCGGCTGGTGACCAGCATCTCTTTCATGGTGGCCTCCGGCCGCAGGTATCTCTGGATGATGTCCCGGGAGAGGCAGGAGGCGCCGGAGGTGGCGAAGGTGTCGGTGCAGGACATGGATGCTGCGGCGAAGCCCAGGGTCAGCAGGGCCAAGGTGACCGGCTGGACGCTGTCCATGATCAGCTTCAGGTAGAGCATCTCCGCCTCCACCTCCCCCTGGGGAACGGGATAGATGGCCCTGATGCCTATCGCCGTCACCAGGCAGGCCAGGTAGACCAGGGCCAGCAGGCCGGCCCCGAAGACCAGGCCCAGCTTTGCCGACCTGTTGTCCCGGGCCGCCCAGATCTTCTGCCAGGGGTCCTGCTCAGCCACCCAGCCCGGCAGAAGGGCTAGCTGGAAGACCAGGGCCCCCATGATCCCGCCCATGAGGAAGGGATTCCACCATTCCGATCCCAGGGATGAAGCGGCACCGCTGAAGGAGACGGCCTCCACCTGGGGGGCGCGAAGGGCCAGGGCGGCCACGAAGATGGCCAGTCCAGCCAGGAAAATATACTGAATTATGTCCGTCCACACCACGGCCCGAAGCCCTCCCAGGCTGACGTAGGCGGCCACCGCCCCGGCCATGATCAAAACGGCGTAAAGGGGCGGCACCCCGAAGAAGGTTCCCAGGACCAGCTTGAATCCTATGAAATCCACAACGGAGAAAAGCACCATCATAATCGCGACGGCCAGGGCCACCGGGGCTCTGACCATGGGATCGTACCTGATCTCCAGGAGCTCGGGCTGAGTCATGGCCGGAATGTTCCTTATCCGGCCGGCTATTCCGGCGATGATGATCAATGCGGCGATGTTGGGAAATACCCAAACCCAGATCGAGCTTACGCCGATGAACAGGAACAGCCCGGTGGATAAGAGGAGCGCGCTGGCCGTGAGCCAGGAGGCGGCTGCGGAGAGGCCCAGGGTGCCCGGTCCCAGTTCCCGGCTGGCCAGCCAGAACTCGGTCACCGACCTTACGCTCTTCGAAGACTTCCATCCTATGGCCACCAGAACCGCTATGTAAATCGCTAATAATGCCAGGAAGAGGTGATAGGGATCCAAAAGACCACCACCCCCGGTCTAAACTCATCCACTATATAATGTCTCGGAATTTTCACCTGACTCGGGTTATATTTATTACTATTATTATAATTTCTTTTAACGCCCGTGGTGTGGGTTCCAGGCTCTCGATTGCCCGGCCAGAGCAATACATCAACTACTTAAATCTAAGGTGCACTGGCGAAGTAGAGGATCTATCATGAGAAGCGAAGCGACCAAGGTAGGCGCTGAGAGGGCTCCGCACAGGGCTTTGCTCAGGGCTACGGGTCTCATCGATGAGGAGATGTCCCGGCCTTTCATCGGGATAGCCAGCTCGGCCAACGACTTCATCCCCGGCCACATCCACCTGGCCCGGGTGGCTGAGGCGGTCAAGGCCGGAGTTCGCCTTGCCGGGGGCGTTCCCTTCGAGTTTCAGACCATCGGAATATGCGACGGCATAGCCATGGGCCACCGGGGCATGAGGTACTCCCTTCCCAGCAGGGAGCTGATTCAGGATTCCATAGAGATCATGGCCGAGGGGCACCAGCTCGACGGCCTGGTGCTGATACCTACCTGTGACAAGATAGTCCCCGGCCATTTGATGGCCGCCGGTCGGCTCAACCTGCCCACCATCGTGGTCACCGGCGGGCCCATGCTCCCCGGCTTCGCCTGTGACAAGGAGCTGGACCTGATCGACGTCTTCGAGGGCTGGCAGAAGGGAGGAGAGTCCCTCTCCACCCTGGAAGAGCTGGCCTGCCCGGGAGCAGGTTCCTGCGCCGGCCTCTTCACCGCCAACACCATGGCCTGTGTGACCGAGGCATTGGGAATGAGCCTTCCCGGCTGCGCCACCGCTCATGCCGTGGACGCCAAGAAGATGAGGATTGCCAAGAGGTCCGGGATGAGGATAGTGGAGCTGATCAAGCAGGGCATCAACGCCCGGGACATTGTGACCGGGAAGTCCCTGGACAACGCCATCCGGGTGGACATGGCCATTGGAGGCTCCACCAACACCGTGCTGCACCTCCCGGCCATCGCCGCTGAGTTCGGACTGGAGCTGGACGTGGATCGCTTCGACGAGATCAGCCGGGAGACGCCTCACCTGGTCAACCTGCGCCCCGGCGGCCCCTATCACATGATCGACCTGGACCGGGCGGGAGGAATTCCGGCGGTCATGAACAGGCTGCGGTCCCGGCTCAACCTGGACGTGATAACCGTCAGCGGGCAAACTCTGGAGGAAGATCTGAAGGCCTTCAAGCCGGCCAACCCACTGTGCAACGCCGAGGTGATCTCCACCCTGGAGAAGCCATTCCACAGGGAAGGGGGCATAGCCATCCTCCACGGCAGCCTGGCTCCGGAGGGGGCGGTGATCAAGCAGACCGCCGTCTCCGAGAAGATGATGAAGCACCAGGGTCCGGCCGTGGTCTTCGATTCCGAGGAGGACTCCATGAAGGGAATCGTGGGTGGCCAGGTGAAGGCCGGAGATGTGGTGATCATCAGATACGAGGGTCCCAAGGGCGGCCCGGGAATGAGGGAGACCCTCTCCCCCACCTCGGCCATCATGGGCGTGGGACTGGGCGACTCGGTGGTGCTGATAACCGACGGCCGGTTCAGCGGCGGCACCAGAGGTCCCTGTATCGGCCACGTCTCGCCGGAGGCCGCAGTGGGCGGACCTATCGCCCTGGCAAATGCCGGAGACAGGATTCTCATAGATATCCCGGCCAGGCGGCTGGACCTGCAGGTCCCGGAGGAGGAGCTGGCCAGGCGTCGCGAGGCCTGGAAGCCGCCAGAGCCCAAAGTAAAGGGCGGCGTCCTGGCCCGCTACCGCAAGTCGGTGACCTCGGCCAGCAAGGGCGGAGTCCTGAGATGATATTATGAGAGGCCCTACGAGAGGCCCGGGCAAGGGCATTCGCAGTTTCGTGGCCGTGGAGCTCCCGGCGGAGATCCGGGATAAGGTGGCGGAGATCCAGCGGGAGATCTCCGTCCCCGGCCTGAGGATGGTCAAGCCCGATCTGGTCCACATCACCATGAAGTTCCTGGGCGACGTCCCGCCGGCCAGGATAGATGACGTCACCCGGGCCCTGGCGGGGATCAGCTTCCCGGCGTTTCCGGCCAGGATAACCGGGGTGGGAGCCTTCCCCGGAAGGTCGGTGCGGGTGGTGTGGCTGGGGGCGGAGGGAGAGTTCGCCGACCTGGCCGCCCAGGTGGAGGAGGCCCTGCACCCCCTGGGATTTGAGAGAGAGAAGAGGCGGTTTTCCGCCCACGCCACCCTGGCCCGGGTGAGCTACCCCAGCCGGGAGATCAACGACGCTCTCCGCCCCTGGATGGAGCGGTTCGCGAGGCTGGACGTGGGGGAGTTCTCTGTAGACCAGTTTTTCCTGAAGAAGAGCACGCTGACGCCCGGAGGCCCCATCTACGAGAACCTGGCAAGATTCCCTCTCCGAAGTGACTGAAGCGGTCCTGGGCAGGGTTCGACCGACTGAGAGGGAACGAGAAGAGCTCCTGGCCCTGGAGGAGCGGCTGCTTGCCCGAATTGGGGATCTGGCCCGCTCCAGGGGACTGGACTGTCAGGGCATGCTGGTGGGCTCGGCGGCCCGGGCCACCTGGCTGGCCGGGGATCACGACCTGGATATATTTCTGAGCGTCCCGGAGGATGGCGACCTGGGGGCAGCCCTGGAGCTGGCCCGGGAACTGGCTCCACAGCATGAGGAGAGGTACGCGGAGCATGCCTATGTCCACGCCACCATCGAGGGCTTTGATGTGGACCTGGTTCCGTGTTACCGGGTTCCCGACGCCACCCACCTCCGGTCGGCGGTGGATCGCACCCCCTTTCACACTAAATATATTGCCGCCAGGATAGGCGGCCTGGAGGACCAGGTTCTGCTGCTCAAGCAGTTCATGAACGGGGCGGGAGTCTACGGGTCTGAGCTTCGCCGGGGCGGGTTTTCCGGCTATCTGGTGGAGATTCTGGTTCTTCGCTACCGCTCTTTCGCCGGGGTGCTTAGCGCGGCGTCCTCCTGGAGGCCGGGAGAGACCATCGACCTGGAGGGCCACTCTGCCGTGGAACACCAGGACCCCCTGGTGGTTGTGGACCCGGTGGACCCCCGGAGAAACGTGGCCGCAGCTCTGACTCTGGACCGGATGGCCCAGTTCGTGACCTCTTCGCGATGCTTCCTGGGATGTCCCGATCTGAGCTTCTTCTTCCCGGCGGAGACCCCTCCCCTGCAGGACCAGGAGCTCCGGGACGTCCTGGCCAGGCGGGGTGCCGTCCTGATTCTGGTGGAGTTCGACTCTCCGGACGTGGTGGAGGACGTGCTCTACCCCCAGCTCAGAAAGGCGGAGGCTGCGGTCAGAGCCCTGCTGGAGAGAAACGGATTTTCGGTGCTTCGCAGCGACGTTCACAGCTCCGGCCAGACAAAGCCTCCAAAGGCCTGGATGCTCTTTGAGATGGAAGTGGCAAAGCTGCCGCTGATCCAGAAGAGGATGGGCCCGCCCTTCTGGGAGAAGGATCACCTCAGCCGCTTCCTATCCAGCCACCCCTCGGTGGTCTCCGGCCCCTACCTGGAAGGGGGACGGGCAGTGGTGGAGGTGGAACGGAGGTACTCCCTCGCCGTACATCTGCTGAAGGACCAGCTCTCCAGCCTGTCCCTGGGAAAGCACCTCTCCCTCCAGGTTCAGGCCGGACACAAAATATACTCCGGCCAGGAGATCCTGGCGGTGCTCGATCCGGGGTTCAGACAATTCCTGAGCCGCTACTTCAGCGCCCGAATGAACATGTGCTGAGAATGGGGCCGAAGGGCCCCCGGATTCAGGAGCCCACCCAGGGCCACTCAGGGGTTGACCCGCAGTTCAGGGCTTTTTCCTCCGGGAGGATCTCGTCATCCCGAGGGATCTTATTATCCCGAGATGGATCTCGTCCTTTCAGGGGATCTACATCTCTATTGAAAGCATTTCCAGTAGGCGCTCTGGACCTTCTTGACCTCTTTAAGCCGGCCATCAAGCTGCATGCCTGTGCCGCCGGTCACCTCAGGCACCTCTCCCTGGAAGGCCAAAAGCTCGGCCACCACGTCCTCGGCCTGGGCCTCGATGCTGTAGCCGCCCTCCAGGGTGGCCACCAGCCTCCCCTGGCAGCACTGGTCGGCGATGCTCTTGACCAATCCGGCCAGGGCTCCAAATCCCTTTGCGGTAAGCTTCATTCCCCCCAGGGGGTCGCTCCTGTCCGGGTCGTGGCCTGCGGAGACCATGACTACGTCCGGCTTGAACTCCAGGGCGATGGGCAGCAGGATCTCGCGGTAGGCGGCCAGGTATCCCGAGTCGTCCGTCCCCGAGGGCAGGGGCACGTTCACAGTGTAGCCCCGGCCGTCGCCGTCCCCCACCTCGGAGAGCCTGCCCGTCCCCGGGTAGTGGGGGAACTGGTGGGTGGAGAAATATAGCACGCTTCTGTCCTCGTAGAAGACGGCCTGGGTCCCGTTGCCGTGGTGGACGTCCCAGTCCACGATCAGCACCTTCTCCAGGCCCCGGGCCTGGGCGTGTCTGGCTCCTATGGCCACGTTGTTGAAAATGCAAAATCCCATCCCCCGGTTGGGCATGGCGTGGTGGCCGGGAGGGCGGACTAGGGCAAAGGCCGTGTCGAAGCCGCTTTGCACCGCATCCACGGCCGCTATGTCTCCCCCGGCAGCCATCAGAGCCGCCTGGTAGGAGTCCCGGGAGACCACGGTGTCGATGTCCAGGTATCCCCCGCCGTGCTCGGAGATGGCCCTGACCTGGTCGATGTAGCGGCGGGAGTGGATGGTGGCCACCTGATCGACGGTGGCCGGCTGGGGAGTGATCACCTCCACGTCCAGCCCGTCTCTCTTCACCCTCTCCATAATGGCGGTAAGACGTTCCTTTCTCTCCGGATGGTCATGGGTCTCATGCATGAGGTAAATTGGGTGATACATCAGGCCGGTTCGGGTCATACATCATAAAATGCCTTTTTGAAAGTAAATGGATTTCCCTGAAGCACTTCGGATCCCCGGGGAGGTCTGCTGGGCAGGCGACCTCAGGCACGATATTTCTGATGGGACTATCCGCCACGATTTCACATGCAGTGGAGCGCAGTGGCACAAACTTAAATAATAGTGCCAGTTATCGATTTATCGGCCTTTCAGCACCAAAATTCAATCTCTGATAAGTATATACTATA
>JAAEEW010000200.1 GCA_013415595.1 Methanosarcinales archaeon
CCCTGGCCCATTGCTCCATACCCCTGTGTATGGAATCATATCTATATAATTTTATTGTTTAAAAACTAGAGATGCACAGTGGTTATGGCTAAATGTATTCCCTGCACGATGGGAGTTAAGGTTAGAAAATTATAGCCGCATTCGATGCAAAAGGCATCCAGCCGATCGATGAGGTCAAAGTCGTCCCCAAAGGGAAAGAGAGACTTTGTCCTTTCTTCGCCTGCCGCCGGATTTCCCCAGGAGGGCGCGTAGAGGATATTCCGGCGTTCGCCATCAAGCTTCAGGTTGCTGGATATCTCTTCTCGGTCCATGCTGTCATTTACTAAGGAGTCTGTTCTGGGCGAGCCTGTGACCCTCATCTTGTGCATGATTCCCTCCTGCTTGGAGGAATAATATCTGCGATAAAACTCGGAGGGAACAAAGGCCATGTCATAGGAGCATAGCATCTTGGCTCTGCCTAGACCAGATCCTTCTTCGACGCCAACTCCATGCCAGGTATCGATCCATTTACTGCGGCGCAATTTCAGAGCCCTGAAAAAGAAATATTCGGGAATATAGTACGGACCATGACTTGTTACCCATACTCGAGTATTTACGAATAGTGAAATTTTTAATATATCTCTGCAATAGTAAGCCTCAATGGAAGAGCGATTCAGTCGCTCCAATTCCTCCGGCAGATTTGTTACGAAATAAGCCTGCACGCCCTCTTTATCTCTTAGCTCATCAAAGATGCATCTGAGCTCGCCATTCAGATGGTTGGAGGAAAAGCCTACTATTGCCTTTGATGGAACTCGGAATGACAATATCGAGAGCAACGCGAAGATTATATTAAATATAATTACATCGCAAATAAATCGAAATGCCTTCAATGGTAAAATTGTGATCTTGCTGATCATCGAAATAAATGCTGTACAATCATATCTATCCGCGGCCCAAAGCATTTTGCTTTTACTTTTGCTTCATCTGGACCCTATTTAAGCGTAACTGATATTGGTGGAGAATTATAATACTCCTGGAGATGGCCAAAGTCAGTTTTCGGCAAAACGGACTATGGGAAGAGAATGATATCTGATAGAACGCCGGTCAGGTGAGGCAGAGGGTGAGGCGGCTTCATAATCATGGACGAGAGAACCATCTGCATCCTCGTCCTCGTCTCACCCTGCACCACCTGCGCCAGGCAGCGTGGCACCCGAGACAACGCTGGATATTTCCCCACAGCGCCCTTCCGTTGAGAGGAGCCGGACCTCCTGGGGTTTCAGGGGTGCGGCCAGTCTTGGGGCGGCATTTGCCCGGCGGATTGGTGCCGCATCAACGGCCTGTCAGGGGCGGTTCTCCGGGAACAGATCAAGCTGGATGTCGGCGTGCTACGCCCATTACGGCGTGCATCTTACAGGCCGGACCATTCCCCGCTTTGCCGGATACATCACCGACTCTCCTGGACTTCGAGCTTTAGGCCGGTATACCATATCGGATGCAGCGTCCAGCCAAGGACGTGCATCTCGTGAGCCCTCAGAGACCTATTCGGCGCGTCCACCCGGGACTCTTCAGCGCGTTATGCGGCAAAACGTATATTTAATCATTATAGTGATAAATATCTTTCGCTTGAGACATCTCTTTACGGGTGGCACGGATATGGTCGGCAGGCAATGCCTGACCATGATAGGAAACGCGCTGGCCTAAAAGGGACCACGGCCCGCCATCGTGGCCTATATGGGGGAATAAGCAGACGGCATGAAGGGCGGGCTGTCTTTGCATCAGGATTGTCTTACATCATTAGTATTTAAAATTTTCGTTAAAATTAATGCCGGAATATGACGCCTGTTATATCGATACTATCGAAATTACAGATTATATTCCCCCCCGACCGCGACCCTCTTCTGGCCATTCCCCCGGGGCATCTGGATCTGGATGGCCTGCCTATCCTGAAAAAGAGCTGCATAGAGGCTTTTCGGCCTCAGAGAAGAGCCTTTGTGATTTGAAAAGCCGCACCCGGTGTTTTCACGAAACGGCGCCACCCTGAAGCGTGTGGCTGATTTATGGCATGCTACGCCGACAAAGGCGCGCACAATATGGGCCGCCATATTTTCAGCTCGGCCTGAAAGTCACAGGCCGTTTCGACCCGGGCTATTGCGGACTTTCATTCATAAGAGCTGACGTCTCGGTTCGTCGCTACACGACCGTCTGCCTCTGTAGGCATTCTCTGCTCTGATGAACGCCTTGCCACGCGATGTCCTTCCAGGGCGGGCCACACCGAATACGGCAAATATAATGTACGATCATTATCTAAATAAATACGTTTTGCTCTCCCGCACCACGGGACCTGACATCCTTTGCAGCGCCCCATAGATCGAGGGTGAGGGGGCGTGCGGATGGCGGACAAAAGGGATAAGTTATGAATCCTGCCGCCTAACCGTCTGGCCATGCCCGAGCTTCCCGAGGTGGAGACCTTTCGCCGCTACCTGGAATCGACCTCACTTCACCAGCCCATCCAGGGGGTGGAAGTGAGAAACAGCCTGATTCTGGATGGCCTCGTCGCCCCGGACCTGGAGCAGGCCCTTCTCTGCCGGGAGTTTGGAAAGACCATGAGACACGGAAAAATCCTCTTCGCCAGTCTGCATGAGTGCTCGTGGCTGGTCCTGCACTTCGGCATGACCGGCTGCCTGAAATATTTCTCCTCCCGGGATGAAGTACCCCATCACTCCCGGCTCATTATCTCCTTCTCCTCTGGATTTCGTCTGGCCTTTGTGGATATGCGGATGTTCGGCCGGGCCGGGCTGACCGAGGATCCCCAGCGGTACATTGGAGATAAGGGGCTAGGCCCCGACGCCCTCCAGGTGGACAAAGAGACCTTCAGGAGCCGTGTGCTGGGGCGCCGGGGGATGATCAAAACCCTGCTCTTAAACCAGCGCCTCATAGCTGGCCTCGGCAACCTCTATGCCGACGAGGCCCTCTTCCAGGCGAAAATCCACCCGGCCGCTCTGGCCTGCAGCCTGAGTCGGGAGAGAATCGACAACCTGTTTTCCGCCATCGGGATGGTCCTGAAGATGGCGGTCTCCACAGATGCCGACTTCGCCAGGCTCCCCGACGACTATCTGCTCTCCAGCCGCCATCCCCGGGGCCGCTGCCCCCTGGACAGAAGCCCTCTGGAGATCATCAAGATCGGCGGTCGAACCACCTACTACTGCCCGGCCCATCAGAAATGAGTCCGGAAAAAAGCTGACACTGGCCGTCAGTTCCGCACAGCCACAGCGGCCATCGGCCTGTGCCAGGAAAGCCCGGGACAGGGGCGCAGGGGCCAGGGCGTTTTGGATCTATGCTCCAGGGGGGGCATGATCAGATGCCCGCACCTGCCCACCCCTGCCCGCCCGGAGCCCAGGGGCGGCAACGCGGTGCACAGAATGCACGAGATGATCCGCAAGCACAGCAGGGCCCCTTTCGGGCAGAGCGGCAAAGTGCTACTGCCAAGAGCTACTGCTTTTTCAGCCACCCCACCGCCAGGAGCAGGACTATGGCTCCCACGGTGGCGGTGACTATGGAGCCGATGGTGCTGTTTGCCGAGAGGCCCAGCACGCTGAAGAGAAGTCCACCGATGGACGCGCCGATCACTCCCACCACCAGGTTTCCCAGCAGCCCGAATCCCCGACCTCTCATTATTTCCCCGGCCAGCCAGCCGGCGATGATGCCTATCAGTATCCACCAGATGAAACCAAACATATACAAATCCCCTCATTCATTACTACCGCTACGTTAAAAAGCCTTTTGAATCTAGGCGACAAATAATTGGGGCAGCCAAGGGATGCGTGTCATGACCTTTGGATATGACCATAGCATATCATTAAAAATAACGACCCTATACAAGAATAGGATGAGATCATGAAGCAGGATCAGCTCAAGACCTATCGAGAGATGAGGGACTTCAACAGAACCACGGAGCCTTCCGGCGGCGCGCCTAAACGGGAGCGCGGAAAGAATCCTCGTTTCGTCATCCACAAGCACAGCTCGAAAAACCAGCACTACGATTTGCGCCTGGAGGTCGATGGGGTCCTGAAGTCCTGGGCCGTTCCAAAAGGGCCGTCACTCAATCCGAGGGATAAGCGTCTGGCCATGCCCACCGAAGATCATCCCCTCGAGTATGCGGAGTTCGAAGGGGTGATACCACCGGGAGAATACGGGGCAGGGGCTGTGATAGTCTGGGATTTTGGCACCTACGCGAACATCACCAGGAAGGTGGGCAAGATCCTTTCCATGGATGAAGCCCAGAAGGACGGGCACATCTCTTTTCAGCTACAGGGAGAGAAGCTCAGGGGCGGATTCGCACTCACCCGCACCTCTACCGGAAAGGATGAACGCTGGATCCTGGTGAAGAAGAACGACCAGGAAGTGGATCTGGATACCGATATTCTCCGGGTGGAGCCCTACTCCGCTCTGACTGGGCGCACGGTGGAGGAGCTGACCAGGGAAGCCAGAGGCGGCGGCCGGCGCAGGCCTCAGGAGTAGCTGATGCCCACAGGATATGCATATTGAAATTCTGGGCGCAGAGTCTCTGGGAGTTCGAAGCCTCTGCTGCCTGGTGGAGGCTGCAGGGGGAAGAATAGTCCTGGACCCCGGGGTGGCCCTGGACGAGGGTCGCGACGGCCTGGTCCCTCATCCCCGGCAGGTGGAGGTCTGCGGCCAGGTGCGGCGGCGGATCGTCGAGGCCATGGCCGGGGCCTCGGACGTGGTCCTCAGCCACTACCACGGCGACCACATGCCTCTGGCCAGTCCGGGGCCCCATCAACTGGGAGCCGCCCAGGTTCCCGCACTCCGGCAGGCCAGGCTGTGGTGTAAGGGCCCGCAGGGCTTGAGCAATCTATCCCGCCGCCGCAGGGAGAGCCTATCTCAATTCCTGGGGCGGGAGCTTCCGGACTGCGAAGGGCTGACATTGGGGATCTTCAAATTCTCGTCCTCCGTTTCTCACGGCTCGTCAGGCCTGGGCACGGTGATGATGACCCGCATCCAGGACGCCGGGGAGGTCATGGTGCACGCATCGGACATTCAGCTTCTGGACCGGCCAGCGGTCCGCCAGATAATCGATTGGCAGCCAGACCTGGTCGTCTCCTCCGGGCCGCCGCTTCACCTTCAAAGGATCTCTTCCCGGGAGAGTGAGCTGGCCTGGAATAACGCTCTTTGCCTGGCCCGGTCTGCAGCGACCGTAATTCTGGACCACCATCTCCTTCGCTCGCAGGAGGGGGAGGCCTGGCTGGACCGGCTATCGGAGAAGACGGACGGGCGGATCATGTGCGCCTCGGACTTCATGGGCCGCCCCCGTCTGCTGCTGGAGGCCTGGCGGGAGAGGCTGTACATGTCGCCTTCCATGGACCTTTGATCTTTGAAGCTCCCGTTTCTGCAGTAGGCCTCGAAACCATGATTTAAAACCATGATTTGCAGCCACTCTCTGGGAGCCCCAGCCCTGGGCCATGCTTCGGACCGGTTTAGACCATGTTTCGAATCCATGCTTTTGCCTGAGATTTTGCTCAGGCTCTGATCGGTCCTCGCCGACCGCTGGTTGTTGATCGAGCAGTCGTTTGGGGGACGGTCGTTTCCAGGATGTCTGGATCACCTTTCTCTCATCGGCCGGGCATCGTTATGGTCGGCTGAGTGATCTATGCTCACCCCGGCTGCAAAATCGTCCAGGGTCCTCTCCTCGTACCGGGGAGGATAGGTGACCTGTCGCCCCTCCACCCTGGCGAAGGGGGTCATGCGGTGGGGCTGGACGGCCTCCTGGTCCAGGATGTGCACCACCGTCCATCCCCTGGCGGTTAGATGGTCGGCGATGATCTGGCGGTGGCAACTGGTGTACATCTTCTCCGCGCACATGAGGACGGTGCGGGTCCTGCGGGCCGTGCTCTCCACCTCTCCAATGGCGTCGGCAAAGTCGTTGGTCAGGGCGTAATCGGCGTAGCTGCGAAACTCCCAGGAGCTCCAGCCATCGTTGGGCGATTTCTTTCCGGTGGGCTTCCTGTACCCTCCCAGCCGGCGGCCAAACCAGACGTACTGGATGCCGCAATTTTGCAGCTCCACCTCCAGAACCGGCCGGTCGAAGTGAGGGCTGAACCTGGAGCTGGGGTAGCTGCGCACGTCCAGAAGGCAGCCCAGGCGATGAGTCCGCAGGATCTCGATCAGCTCCTTCAGGGAGCGGTTGGAGTGCCCGATGGTGAATATGCGCATTTGAGTGGCAACCTGGGAGATTTTGGGAATTCGGGGGTCCGGCCCAATTTCAGTCCGGCACCTGCATCTGCTCATTTGCCGTTCCATCCGCGGCCATCCCGGCAGATCCAAGGAAGATGGAGAGGTGCTGTGAGGAGCGCTTCTCGGCGTAGGCCAGGATCAGCCCGCTCTCGGTCTCATAGGTGAGGCTAACCTCTGCCCCCTGGCTCCGGGCGGCCATGATGGTGGCCTGCCAGGTCTTTCCTTCCCGTTCATAGATCTCCTGGCCTACCACCGAAAGCTCCTCGCCCTCAGGCCCCCTCACCGAGGCGGTGGGGTCTTTCGGGTCCACCCAGAAACGGTGAACGTCCCTCCAGCTCTCGCCCTCAACGGCGGTCCAGTTGTAGGTCCAGCCGTAGGTGGGGGCGTTGGGAATATCCACCCGGGTGCTTCCGGAGACGGAATTTTCCGCAGCCCGGTCAACGGTGGTGGTCATCACCATCTGCATGCCGCTTACCGGCTGGCCGTCCTGGATGGATGCGGTCATCCCTTCGTAGGTCAGGCTCATTCCGGGACGAACCCAGTCCGGAACGGCGGCCGACCCTTCCCCGGCGAGAAGGGTGGCCGAGGTCATGAGAATTGCCAGCAGGACTTGACATCTCGTTGGCCCCATCATCGAACGATAAATTATCTTTAATCAGATATGAGTGTTTTCGAGACGATGCCCGGGCCAATGGGGGAAAATTTGCTGGCGGCAGCATCCGGGACGGGCTCTTCTAAAGACGCCTCTTCCGAAAATGCCTATCTACAGACACCTTTTTGCTGAAAATGACTATCAAGGACGCCGATTCCTGGACATCGGCCTTTAGACGTCGGTTCTCAGACTCATCATTTCTCGGAAAGGGCAATTCTCAAAAAACAATCCCCAGATGCCTATTTTAAAAAAAGCTCCTTCTCGGATGTTCCCATCTCAGGCACTTCCCGGTGCCCTCTTCTCAGATCCTCTCCACCCAGGCCCCCCTGGCCAGCTCCAGGGCCAGCTCCTTTAACCCCAGCTCCTCCTCCATGGCCCGGATCTCTTCCAGGTTGGCCCTGGTCATGGGCTTTTGGGGAACGGCAGTGCAGGACTTGGTCTCCTGGGTGACTCCGTAGGTGCCGATCTTCCGGGCCAGGTCCATGATCTCCGACTTGTCCATGGAGATCAGGGGGTGGTAGACCGGGGCCATGGTCCCCACCTGCTCGGCCATGATGTTCTCCGGGGTCTGGGAGGCCACCTGTCCCAGGGAGTAGCCGGTGACGATCCCGTAGGCCTCCTCCCGCTTCATTATCTCTGCGGCCACCAGGTACATCAGCCTGCGGCACAGGACGCAGGTGGCCCGGGGGTGGTGGGAGGCTATGCGATCGATTCCCGGGGCGTTCTCCACGGTGATGAAGTTGATCTTTCGTCCCGAGGTCCACTTCCGGAGAACCTGAGCCGCCTCCATGGCCGCGGCGCGGCTCTCGGCATAGGGCCGGGCGTCGAAGTGCAGCAGAGATACCGGACAGCCGCGCTTCATCATCATCCAGGCGGCCACCGGAGAATCTATGCCTCCGGATATGAGGACCAGCATCCGGGACTGGGAGCCCAGGGGCAGGCCTCCCACTCCCTTGACCACGTCCTTGAAGACCAGCACCTTGTCCGGCCGGGCCTCGATGAATATCTCCATCTCCGGCCGGCTCAGGTCCACCCGGGCACTGGTGGCATCCTTCACCGCCTGGCCCACCTCTCTTCCCAGAGAGTCGCTGGATATCGATCCTCCCGACCGCCGGGGCCGGATGGCAAAAGACGACGGATTAAAAGATTGGGCCAGCTCCACTGCCACCCGGGATACGGCCGGCAGATCGGGCCTCACCGAGTAGGCCGGGCTGGTGGATACCACTCCAAAAACGTCGGCTATGAGGGACGGCGCCCTGGGGTCAGGGGTGTGGACGAAGATCCGGCCCCTGTCCCGACTTATAGTATGCTCAACGCCTGCGTCTCGCAAAGCCTGAGCTATGTTAGCCTGTAAAATTCTCTCCCAACTGGCCCTGGTCCAGGCGTCCTTGAGGGTAACCTCGCCGTATCGCACCAGAACCAGGTCAGGAGGCTCCATTATCTGACTACAGCCGCCTTCTCCGATCTCTTCATCCATCTGCGCCTTGAACCAGAGGATGTGTACTTCTGAGCCGGTCCCGGCTTCTTGTAGCTAGTCTCTGACCTGGCAACCTGCCGGACCTGTCCCTTCCGGCCTCTGATCTTTTGCCACTCTATACTTCCAGTCTTTCCCATGAGCAGGGACTACGCCAAACCTGTATTAAAAAGCTTTCGAATTGAGATTGCGGCCGGATGCTAATTATAACGGTCTTTTATTATTGCAAACAAAAGGTATTTTTATGTCCAGCGCAATTCCACCCCCTGTGAAAGAAGAGCTGGAGCTTCCGACGCTGCACCCCGGCAAATCCATGGCCCTGGTGGCCCTGGGACTCGGCGTCTATCTGATATATCTTTACCATGTGGGATTTTCCGATATCATCAAAAGCCTGGAGGAGGTCAATCCCCTGATCTTCGCCGTCGGCTTCGTTCTGGCTCTGATGGGCGTCCTCTTCGACGGGCTGGCCTGGAAGCGGGTGGCCCGCAAGTTCGACTTTCAGGTATCCACCTGGGACGTCTTCTCCATGTACCTGTCTTACATATTCCTGAACAACCTGATACCGTCAGGCAGCTTCTCCGGAGAGACGGCCCGCATCTACTTCCTGGAGAAGCTGGCAGGAGACTCCAGCCTGGACCGGGCCTCGGCCACCGTAGCCGGGACCAGGATAATCACCTCGGTCCCCTTCTTCCTGGGCACAATCCTGGGCCTGGGATATCTGATGCTAAACGCCGACATTCCGGCCTGGGCTCTGGCCACCTGCTCGAGCATCACCCTGGTCATGGTCTTCGCGAACGTGGTTTTCATCGGGTTTTGCTTCTCCAACACCTGGCTGGAGGGCCTGATCTGCAGGATCATCGACGGCCTGGAGCGGCTGTTTCACATCCACGTCAACCGCACCACCTGCGTCTCGGTGGTCAGAAGCTTCCACGAGTCCATGAAGAACCTGACCGATCACCGCCGGACGCTGCTCATAAGCACCCTGTGGGCCTTTGCCGCCTGGGTCTCCATGAACCTGGTGGCCTTCGTGACCTTCAGATCCCTGGGAGTGAACGTATCCGCGGGGGCCATAGTGGCGGTCTATGCGGTTATGATATTCCTGCAGATGCTGCCTCTGGTGCTCCCCGGGGGTGTGGGGCTGGTGGATATCGTGATGATCACCCTGTTCAACGCCGTGGGAGTGCCCATGCATGTGGCAGTGGCGGCCACCATCCTCAGCCGGCTGATTCAGCTCTGGTTCCTGACCATTCTGGGCGGCATGGCCACCGTCTACCTCTTGAAGAAGATCGACCGCAGGATGCTCTCCAAGGGAGGCAAGCGCTCCCCCCTGCAGGCCGCCTGAGGGGGGGCGAAAGGCCGCCCTGGCGGGGATTCATCCAGGCCTTCGCCACCGGGCAAAAAGCTTTTAAGTTCCTTTCATCATTGGAGGGAAGCGCGAGATGCGGGACAGTGGGGTAGCCTGGTTATCCTCGAGCGTTTGGGACGCTTGGACTGCGGTTCGAATCCGCGCTGTCCCATGGTTTAAAAGGGCTGATTTGACTGATTTGGCAGATTTCGCCGATTTCGCCGATTCGACTGATCTAAACTGTTTTAACTGGTTTTATTATCCCGCGGGCTTTTTGGTCCATCATCGCCGATATCCGAATGCGATCTCCGATCCGATATCCTATCCGATTCCCAGGTCCGATACC
>JAAEEW010000029.1 GCA_013415595.1 Methanosarcinales archaeon
AAAGGTAAGTGGGGCTGGCATGTTCTGGAAGGTGTGAAGCCCTTCCAGCAAATGTGAATTTAAAACCTGGTTAAAGCTCGGTTGACCGGCGGACCTCACTCTCATCGTTCTTCCCAATCGTCGCGACTTTTCCGCACCGGACAACCAAGGGGGCATTGTCTGGAACAAAGGGGGATGGCAGCCCGCCGGACGAGATCAGGCGAGAATCCCTCCTCTGCATTTTCCATAGAGAATTAGCAGCCCAAGCGATCAGCCAGAGGTCGATAAACTTAGGCCAGGTAGACCACGTCCAGAATATCCGCACGCCGTTTCCATCTCTTCGATAAGAACCTGGCCAAAAAATTAGTCCGGAAGAGCTCCGAAAAGACCTTCACTCCACCTTCCTAAAAAGGCTCCCCTTGGCCCCGCAGACCGGGCACTTCTCCGGCGGCTCCTTCTCTGCGGTCAGGCCGCAGATGGGGCAGACGTAGTAGGGGTACTCCTCCTTATCCGTCTCCAGGCCGTCCAGCAGCTTGTGGTACAGCTGGGCGTGGACCTCCTCCACGTCGTTGGCGAACCGGAAGCTGCGCTCCGCCTGCCGGTCCCCCTCGGCCCTGGCCGTGGCGATCATGTCCGGGTACATCTCCTTGAACTCGTGGGTCTCCCCGGCGATGGCCTCTCGCAGGTTCTCCTTGGTGGCCTTGATGGCCTTCAGGGCCTTCAGATGGTTGGAGGCGTGCACGGCCTCCGCCTCCGCCGCCGCCCGAAACAGCCTGGCGGCCTGGGAGAATCCTTCCTGATCGGCCTTCTCTGCAAAGGCCAGATACTTACGGTTGGCCTGGGACTCCCCGGCAAATGCCTCCATCAGATACTCTTCAGTCTTGGACATCATCATCACCTCAAAAGTCAATTAGAGCACTTTTTATGACCTCCACCTCCCATAAAGGCTTCGTTTCGGCGCAGAGCTTTGCTCTCCACCACCTTCACGGCATTGCCAGCGCAAGAGAGCAGAGCGGTCCTCCGCACCACTTCCGCCTGGTTCTGGCCCTGGCGGGCGGCCCGGTCCGGCACCGACCTGACCTGATCTGACCTGACTTGAATTCGACCCGGTCTGACCTTGCCTGATCCAACCCGGGCCGATCCGTCCCGTCCCTGCAGGGGGCTCACAACGTTTTAATATCCTGCAATCTCTATTAAATATCATGCTGAGCCTGGAGGAAGGAAAGGCTGCCGTGAAGCTGGCCCGGGACGCCCTGGCCGCCTATCTGCAGTCACGCCAGAAGAACGTGCCTGAAGGCCTGGCCCCGGTCTTCGAGGAGAGGCGAGGGGTCTTCGTCACCCTGCACCTGAACGGAGAGCTGCGGGGCTGCATCGGCTACCCCCAGCCGGTGATGCCCCTGGCCCGGGCCATCGTGGACTCGGCCATCCACGCAGGCACGGGAGATCCACGCTTCCCGCCGGTGACGGCGGAGGAGCTGAAGAGAATAGACATCGAGGTGACCATCCTCACCCCGCCAGAGAGGCTGGAAGGGGACCGGATGAAGCTTCCCCAGGCGGTGAAGATCGGAAAGCACGGGCTCATCGTCTCCAAGGGTATGCTCTCCGGCCTGCTCCTGCCCCAGGTGGCCACGGAATGGAACTTCGACCCCGAGGACTTCCTATGCCAGACCTGCCTCAAGGCCGGGCTGCCGGTGGACGCCTGGTTGGACCCGCAGACCGAGGTGCAGTGCTTCGAGGCCCAGATCTTCTCCGAGGAGGGGCCAGGGGGGCCGGTGGTGCAGAGAGAGCTGCAGCAGTGCGGCTGCGAATGACCCAATCGGCATTGCCGCAGCAATTCACAATTACGAACATCAAAAAGGCCGGGCAGGGAAAGACCCTGGCAAGTGGGCCCCTGGATCCCCGGGGTCCGGTGTGCACTGGCGCCTGGGACCCGGATCTGGATCCGGATTCGGATTCGAACCAAGGCCCCCGGGCAGATCCGCCCCTCCCGGACAGGGCATCGGCGGATGCCATTCCCTTCAACTCCGGGCTGCGGGAGGCTGTGGACCTTTGGTCCCTATGCCCAATTGCCCGGGGCAAGAGGTATCGGGTCACCGTCTCTGTGCCATCTCACATTCCTCTGCCTTCCGGAAGGCCTCCTGGGCCTCTGCAAATCGGCCAAGCTTCTGCAGGGCCCGGCCGATATTTCGCCAGTCTATCGCCGAATCGGTGGGATCCAGGGATAGCGCAGCCTCATGGGCTCGAATCGCCTCCTCGTATCTGCCCATGTCGTACAGGGCATACCCCCGACCCGAGCAGGCGGGAGTGAATCCGGGATCGATATCCAGAGCTTTGTCGAAGCATTCCAGGGCCTCAGGGTATTTTTTCTGGCCGATGAGGGCGATTCCCTTTCCGTTCAGGGTCCAGGCCCGGTAGGGATCGATCTGCAGCGACCGGTCAAAGGCCTCTATGGCTCTATCGTACTGGTGTAGTCCGGTGAAGGCATCTCCTTTTTCCGCCCAAGCAAAGCTGTTCTGGGGGTGACTTCCTCCCCGGCCTAAAGACCGGGGCTTCCTACTTCAACGATCTGCTATTACAGTATCTCGGTAGGCTCTTCCCCTCAGTCCGAGGGTGCTGATATTTACACTGGCATTAATGTCCCTATCCATCTCTAGTCCACAGTTAGGGCAGCGATGGACTCTAATCGCCAGAGTCTTTGGAACTATTGTACCACATTGGGAGCATTTCTGAGACGTGTATCTTGCGTCTACCAGTTCAACTATCTTGCCAGCCTTTTCAGCTTTGCTCTGAGTGAACTGGATTAGTTTGCCCCAAGCGTGATCTTGAATATGCTTTGCTAGATGGTGATTCTTCAGCATTCCTTGAATATTCAAGTCTTCAAATACTATTAGGTCTGCGGAATCTACTAGCTTCCTGGATACTTGATGCAGGAATTCATCTCTGAGGTTGGTGACTCTCTGGCTGATCTTCGCTTCCTTGATCTTGGCTTTGGCTCTGTTCTTAGATCCTTTCTTCTTACGATCCTTAGATCTTTGGGCGGCGGCTAGTTGTTTCTCTGTCTTAATATAGTATCTTGGATACTGGATCGTCTCGCCAGTGGACAGGGCAACCAGGTTCTTCAAGCCTACATCTACACCAACAACAGTCTTCGGTTCTATCTGGGGGACGTCTCCTATCTCAGTTACCAGGATAGCATACCAGTGACCAAGCTTATCCTTCTTGACAGAACAAGTCTTGATCTTGCCTTCCACCTCCCGATGTTTGAAGATCCTGATAGAGCCTATCTTGGAGAGAGTCAGCTTTGAACCCTCGATCTTGTAACCTGTTTCGGAATCGGGATACGTGAACGACTTGTACCAGCCTTGACCTTTAAATCGAGGATAACCGGGTTTTTCTCCCGCCTTAACCCTTCGGAAGAACGCTTTGAAGGACTTATCCAGTCTTCTCAAGACATCCTGGAGACAGTGAGCATAGACGCCGTTGAAGTTGCCGTTCTTCCTCTCCACAGTGAGCATGGCAGCCTGATCTTCGTAGCTTCGGCTAATGCCTTCAACCTCATAGGCACTCTTCCTGTCAGCCAGTGCTAAGTTGTAGAGATACCTACAGGTTTCGAGAGTTAGATCTAACTGAGCTTCCTGCTGCTTAGTTGGATACATCCTGAACTTGTAGGCGGTATTCATCTCGATTTCTTTTCCTCGACATATTTCTTAATGGTCGCTGCTGTTACTGTTCTTGCTGTGCCGACATAGTATGAATTAGTCCATCTTATAGGCGTGTCTCCATACCAATAGTTGTACATTCTGGCACTGATTCCCTTGAGCCAATTGACAATTAAAGACGGAGAGTTCTGGGGTGGAGATGAAATGAACAGATGT
>JAAEEW010000201.1 GCA_013415595.1 Methanosarcinales archaeon
CTCTCCGCGCCTTATCCCGGTTTTCGCGAGAAGGGCGAGGATCGCCTTATCTCTTGCATCAAGAGTTGAATTGATGAGGCGGGCCATCTCCTCCACAGATATGAGCTGGCGGGTCTGGCCGTCATCGTTGTCTTTGTAGCGCCGCAAGTACCGTTTTCTCACTTGCAAAACGGGATTCATCTCCCGGAGCCCTTCGTAGGCGAGATATTCGTAAAAACTGGATAAGGTGGTGAATTGGTTCTCAACCGTCTTCTGAGACAGGCCCCGCTCGAATCTCTGATATTCCAAGTAATCTCTCAGGATGTCCTTATCCACATCCAGCAGGTCCAATCCCCTTTGATATAGGTATTTGTGGAAGGTTTTGACGTTGTAGATGTAGACCTCGACCGTCCCCGGCGACATGCCCCGGATAGTGCAATCTTTCCCGAACCTGTCAATTATCCTCTCTGCGGACGGTTCTTTTCTTGAACCAGAACCAATCTCAGATGACTTATTTGGGGCCTCGATCATCCGATCCACCTCCAGCCGTGGGGTGTGGACTCCACCAGCCCGTAAGCCTCCAAGTTGTCAAGCTGGGCGGATACAGCCTTCACAAGATCCGCTTCACGAGGGTCGATCCCGAGCTCTTCGAGTATCC
Organism: Methanosarcinales archaeon; assembly: GCA_013415595.1. Taxonomy (GTDB): domain Archaea; phylum Halobacteriota; class Methanosarcinia; order Methanotrichales; family Methanotrichaceae; genus JAAEEW01. The sequence goes on from JAAEEW010000201.1 coordinate 638, forward strand.
TGTAGCTGTCGATAACGCTCTTCTGCTTCAGTAAATCTATGAGTTTTTGGCCGTACTCACGAGTTCCCTCAAAACCGCCCTCAAGGAAAGTTGCACTTCGATACCTCTTCAGCTCGGATTCGTACTTATCGATGACAATTTTCTTGAGCTTGAGGTCATCTCGAAGCGTCCTAACCTCGTCTCTGAGTATCCCTAGCTCCTTTATCATCTCAGCCCGAGGCTTGAACTCCGACTCTTCTAAAAGTGCATTTTCGACGATCTCGATAATGAACTTCGAAAGGGGAACTCCCGCATCGTCGGCCAATTTCCCCCAGCGCTTCTTGTCCTCTGAGGAAGGTAAATAGAGGTACACATAACGAGACTTGTCAGGCTTAACCACGCTGCCCACCAATAGATAAAATAGGCCGCCAGCTATTTAAGCTTTACGAGTAAATTGGCGCTGAGGGTGAGATTTGAACTCACGAGGTGCTACGCACCACTGGTTCCCTTGTCTCCCGATGGAAGAGCTCAAGACCAGCGCCGTGGGCCACTTGGCTACCTCAGCTCCGGCCCTACCCTTGAACGCCACGGCTATTAAGCGTTTTGCCGCGCCAGAAAACAACAGTGAAAACAACAGTCTTAATACCCTTTGTACCCACCTTCGTTCCCATGCTCATCAAAGGCGCATCTCTTCTCCAGAATGGCAGCCTGCTAAAGGACCAGGACATACTGATCGAGGACAACCGCATCTCAAAGATCGGCCAGAACCTCCGGGACGAGGAGGTGATGGACGCCCACGGCAAGCTGGCCATCCCCGGCCTGGTGAACGGGCACACCCATCTGGCCATGACCCTGCTGCGGGGCTACGCCGACGACATGGAGCTCATGTCCTGGCTGAAGCAGAAGATCTGGCCCCTGGAGAGCCTGCTCAAGCCTCAGGACATCCGATGTGGGGTGAAGCTGGGCTGCCTGGAGCTGATCCGCTTCGGCGTCACCTGCTACAACGACATGTACTACTTCATGGACGACACGGCCCGGGCCACCCGGGAGATGGGCCTGCGGGCAGTCCTCTCCGGCGTGGTCTTCGACATGCGCCCGGAGCTATTGAAGGAGGTGGAGCCGTTCTTGCAGCGCTGGAAGGACGACCCCCTCATCCGGCCGGCAGTGGGCCCCCACGCCATCTACACCTGCTCAGAGGAGACCCTGCTCCAGGCCGGCGATCTGGCCAGGAGGCACGAGGTGATGATGCACATCCACCTCTCCGAGACCAGGCAGGAGGTGGAGGACTGCATGATGACTAACGGCTCAACTCCGGTGGAGTACCTGGAGTCCATGGGGCTGCTGGGGCCAGGCACGGGGGCCGCCCACTGCGTCTGGCTCTCCCCCCGGGACATTCGCATCCTGGGGGAGCGAAAGGTCAACGTCTTCCATAACCCGGTCAGCAACCTGAAGCTGGCCTCAGGAGTGGCCCCGGTGGTCCGCCTGCTGGAGGCTGGGGCCAACGTCTGTCTGGGCACCGACGGGGCCTCCAGCAACAACAACCTGAGCATCTTCGAGGAGATGAAAGTTGCAGCCGTCCTGCAGAAGAACTACACCGGCCAGCCCACCGCCCTGCCCGCCCCCCAGGCCTGGCAGATGGCCACCGAGAACGCCTACCGGGCCTTCGGCCTGAACATGGGCCTGCGAGAGGGGGCGCTGGCCGACCTGGTCCTGATCGACCTGCACAGGCCCTGGTTCAAGCCGGAGACCAACATGATCTCCCACCTGGTCTACAGCATGGCCGGGGGGGTGGACACCACCATCGTCAACGGCAGGGTCCTCATGAGAGATGGGATCATCCCCGGCGAGGAGAAGATCATGCTGGGGGCCGAGGAGTGCTTCCGGGACCTCATCAGCCGGTAGCGCCAAAACAGACGAAAAGCCTTAAGGGCGGCCTTTGGCCTCCGGGGCATAGACGCCCCAAGTCCCCGCGTCATGCCGGGCCGCCCCCAACCTCCCTCTCGAAATGGCCGTGCTTCGCCCAGTGCTCCGCCAGAATGATCCGGCTGGGCTCCAATCCCGGGGCAAAATTATCCTGCAGCTCCGGAGTCTTTCTCCCCTGTCTATTTCTCCGGCCCGCCAATTTGTCCAGCCTACCACTTTCTCCGGCCCGGCCGTCTTCTCCAGAGCCCAGATATCTCCACCCGGCCTCGCAGCCAGACCGCGGCCAGGGCCAGGACGGCCAGAAGAAGTGCCCCTCCAAGTGCCTTTCCCCAGGAGCCGTCCCTCTCCACCTCCAGGACCACCGCCCGGTCCTCCTGGCGCAAAATCCTGCCGGAGAGATAGCTCAGGTTGCAGGATACGGGGCGGGGGCCGGGGGGGGCTTCCATGTCGGCGACCATCCTGAACCTGGCAGATGAGCTCTTCCCCGGCTCCACCGTCCCCAGCTCCTGCGGCCCATCGGTCAGGTTGAAGGGGGAGCCTGGCTCCAGGGAGACCACGGCTTCCACTGCCGCCTGGTCCCCCCGGTTGTGGACCACCAGCTCCAC
>JAAEEW010000030.1 GCA_013415595.1 Methanosarcinales archaeon
CCGCTCGGATTTTACAGTAGTTCACCTCGCCAGAGATATAAGTACCCTTGGGATCGTCCAGGCAGCTTCGGCATCTTCCAGGCAAGCCCGGGGACGGCTCAGGCATCTTTCGGCTCCGTCCAGGCATCTTTCGGCACCGTCCAGGTGGCACTTCGGAATATTCTGAGATCGGGCTATAGCGGCCTCATGGGGGATAGCCCGGGTGCCTTTGGCCCGGGCCCGGTCGAGCCCCTCTTCGCCCTCTGGAAATTAATTAAAATACGACGAGAAAAACGAAGCTCAGGGGAGGCCAAAGTGGGGGATGGGGGCCAAAAATTTGGGGTGAATTTTAGCAAGAATGGCCCATCCGCAGCTGATTTTTTGCATCAGATAGTGTTTTATACTTTAATTAGATAACATGTTAAGACCAGCATCGCCGTCGTGTGGTATTAAATGAGACTCCTATACCTGATTGTCATTATATCTCTCCTGCTGGGAGCGGCTGCCGGGCAGCTCTCTCCGGACAGGGAGAGGTTCGACGTTGAGCTTCACCCCGGGGAGGTGGCCCACAAGGTGCTCACCCTTACCAACGTGGGCGACGAGCCTATCTTTGAGCTTACCAACACCCCGGTGGGAGGAGATGCCAGGGACCTGATAATCCTGGACCTGCCGAGGATCAAGGGGATCGATCCCGAGGACGACGTGGAGGTGGACATCTTCTTCGTGGTCCCACCGGAGACCAGGCCGGGCGTTTACCAGGGATTTTTCTACCTGTTCGACGACGCCCCGCCCTCCATGCCCATGGTCATCGACTTCCAGATCAAGGTGGTGGAGCAGGAGAGCTACGGAGTCAGCCTGACCATAAACGATGCCCAGTCGGCCTCGGGGGAGGGCGACCCGGAGAGCCCGGCCGAGTTCGACCTGCTGGTGAGGAACACCGGCCGGTTCAAGGACGTGATAGTGGTGGACATCCCGGACGCCCCCCAGGGATGGGCGCCCATCCTCCTGGATGGCGACAGAATCGTGGGCCCGCCCTATGAAATGGCCCTGCCCTCCGGATCGAGCAAGGAGCTGGTGCTGGACGTGGAGTTCGAGGAGAACAGCCAGAGCGGAGGCCTGGAGATCATGGCCGTCTCCCTCGGCAACTCCTCGGCCAACGCCAGCGTGAAGGCCGATGTGGAGGTGGGAATGGCGGTGCGGGGCTACAACGTCCGGGCGGGCGTTCCCCAGAATATGGTGGTCAACCGCACCTACACCGGCAACTTCCTTATAATTCTGGAGAAGGACGAGAAGGTCAACCTGGAGATCATCACCGGCCCTGAGCTGCTGGTGGTGCCCTCGTCCCAGATGGTCCCGGTCACCCGGAGGGGTGGCGGAGAGGCCAACTTCACTCTCCTGGCCACCAAGCCCGGCAAGCACCTGATGGTCTTTGCCATGGTGGATTCCATGGGAGTCCCCATACCGGAAGAGCTGGCCTTCGTAGAGGCCGAGGAGCCCAACGGCACGGTGATACTGACCGCCGACGCCCTCCAGTACACCACCATCGCTGCCCTGACCTCTCACCACAATCAGACCATACCGGTGATCACAGTCTCTGTGGACCGGCTGTCCAAAGAGGAGAGAGAAAGGCTGTACCCCTACCAGGAGGTGGTGATCCTGGGCAACCGGTCGGTGATCGGCGACCAGGCGGAGAAAGAGCTGGCCGAGTTCACCAACACCACCAGGATCGCCGGCCAGGACATGTGCGAGACCTCCTGGCTGCTGGCCTCGAAGATGTGGCCGGAGGGCACAGAGGAGATCGTGGTCTGCGGACCCAAAGACGTGGACGTCCTCCAGGGCTACCAGCTGGCCAAGGAGAAGGAGCTGCCCCTGGTGATATGCCCTGCCGGACTGTCCGATCTGGCCAGGTCCGTCCTGGACGACCTGTTGTCCAGGGAGAAGCCGCTGTCCAGGGCCCTGCTGGTGGGAGTTCCGGACGATGGAGTTAAGGCCCTTCAGGACGCCGGCCTGGAGACGGAGGTGGCTTAGATGAGGGCAATTGCGCTATTGATCATGCTGCTGCTCCTGGCGGCCCAGGGCGACGGGCGGCTGGAGAGCGGAGTGAAGGTGGACGGAGCGGAGGACATCGTGCTGGTTGGTGCCGACGACTGGCACAGCTCGGTGGCCGCCACTCCCCTGGCCATCTGGCGAGAGGGCAACGAGACCGTCACCCGGCCGCTCCTGATCCTCCCCCGGGAAGTCAGGGCCGGAGATCGCATGGGATGGGTGGAGCAGGCCGACCTGGATCGCTATGGAGTCTCGTCGGTGCTGCACACCCTGAGCAACGCCAACGTCACCTCCCTGGTGATCCACGGCTCGGGCGACCTGACCAGGAGCATGGTGGAGGCCGCCCAGAAGGAGGGGATACGGGCTTACGTGACCGTCACCCTGGAGCCGGAGACGGAATCCTCCCCGGCCTATGCCGATATCGCCTCTCTGGCAGTGGTGGAGTCTGCCGGCCTGGGGACGGCGGCCAGGGACATGTTCTTCCAGGAGATGGGGCTGAACAGGGTACAGCCCTCTCCTGCCCTGGAGGGCAACCTGCAGAAGATCAATCCCACCCTGACCTCCGGCCTGGCGGTGGACTCATCAGGCGGGAAGGGCGGCCTCCTTTGTCCGGTGGACCCGGAGGTGAGGGAGGAGCTTTACAACCGGGTGGAGGAGCTGATCGATGATTATAAGGTGGACGGAGTGGTCCTTTACAGCTTCGGATTTGAGAACGAGGAGTACTGCTTCTGCGACGTGTGCAAGGAGACCTTCTACCAGGACACGGGAATAGACCTCACCAAGATCTACTCCAGCAACTACAACCTGCAGCGGTGGAAGGGCTGGCGGGAGGAGAAGGTGCAGGAGATGGTTAGGGACGTTCGAAACGTGACCAACGACCTGGGTCCGGTCAGCCTGGGAGTGGCCATTGAGAGCCCGCTGGACAGGAGCCAGGGCTACAACTACGCCAACCTGGCCCGCATCTCCGACTTCGCCATCATCACCCCCGTATCCGCCGACGACGTAGGCCTGGCAGCCGGGATGACCGCCACCCCCCTCTACGTCCGGCTGAGCGACGACTACGTGGAGTACACAATATCCACCCAGAACGTCCAGGGAACGGTGAAGTACATCGAGGACCTGGTCGGAGAGGGAGCTGCCGGACTGGCCTTTGAGTACAGCGTGGTCTACACCCCCCTGTGGTCGGAGCTGGAGCCTCCATCAAACTCTGCCCGCTGGCTGCTGGATCACCTGCAGGGAATGACCTTAGGCGTCGGAGACGTGTTCTGGAATTGCGATGAGAGGATCACCTCCAACTCCAGCCCCGAGGTGGCAGCCAGGATAAGCGACCGCTGGGAAAGCTCCCCGGGAGCGGTGCTGGTGGGCGAGAACTACAGCCTGGGGCTGAGGGCGGCGTCCATCGCCTCCTACCTCAACTGGCCGGTTCTGTTCGTGGGCCCAACCATGCCCAACGAGACCCTGTCCTCGCTGCAGAGGCTGGGAGCCTCTCAGGTGGTCCTGGTGGGCCCGGCATCCGGGGACGTGAAGTCCAGGCTGGACGAGCAAAACATCACTATCATGGATGGCAAGGAGGACTTCATCCTGGCGGAGATGGAGGAACGGGGGGAGGAGCTGGAGAGCATAGTCCTGGTAAACTCCCGTGACCTCTCCCTGATGCCTCCCCGCCCGGCCACCGAGATCAAGCGGGCCAGCGTGGACGACATCTTCTTCAGCATCGAGATGACCCCCAGCCGGGTGCCTGCAGACAGCGCCGGGGAGATCGTGAGGTTGAACATATCCCTGACCAACACCGGCGACGATATCGAGGACCTCAAGGTGGTGGACCTCTTCCCGAGCGGCAGGTACGTGCGCATGCCCACCCCCCTGCGGGGCCAGGTGAACATCACCGACCCCAGCACCGGCGAGCCGTCCACTCCGGATAGCGCCTTCTTCCAGGGGGCCATGATGCTGTGGACCGTGGGCGACCTGAAGGCCGATGAGTCGGCCTACCTGAACCTGGAGATCGAGATCCTCCACCCCCTGGACTCCGGCTGGACCCAGCCTCTGGACAGCGGAATTACGGTCAGCCCGAGCTCTCTGGAGGAGAACCTGAGCGTGGAGGTGGGAGACGACTGGCCCATCACCAACATAACCTACCCGGCCAGGATGCCGGTGGGCATAGCTCACATCTCCTGGAACGTGGCCAAGACCCCCAGCTACACCGGGCTCTACGTGGTTAGCCCGGACGGCCGGGAGGGAACGGTCACCATCACCGATGTTGCTCCGGATAAGACCTACCGGGTGGCCGTTCCCCTGGCCAAGCCCGGGATTTGGACCTTCCGGGTGGAGGCCGGAAACGGATTCACCCACGTCTCCGACAACTACACCATCGATGTCCGGTCCAGCATCTCTCCCCTCAACATCACCGCCTTCGGCCTGACCAGGGTGCCCCGGCTGTCCCTGGTGGCCGCCCAGGTGGCGGCGGCCCGGTCCGGCCTGCTGGTGGACGTCGGCCAGGACCCCCAGGACGTCGAGCCCCTGAAGGTGGAGGAGAGCCTGCAGGAGAAGGTGAAGAAGCTGAAGGTCGTTCCGAAGTACCTGATAGTGGTGGGTGACCCCGGGTCCATGCCCTTCATCTCCACCGGAGCTAAGCAGAACCTCTCCGAGCTTACGTCCTACGACATATTCCGCGACTACAAGCTCCAGCTTGACGACGACAACTACAGCGAGGTGGCCACCGGCCGGATCATCGGGCTATCCGTCTACGACGCCTCCCAGATGGTGGCCCGCAGCCAGGCTTACGACCGGCTGCAGGGCTCCTGGCGGGACAACGGACTGGTCATCACCACACCCGCCGACTGGCCCTGGAATCCCATCCCCCTGTGGATCAGGGACTACCTCAGGGCCGCCGGCCTGAACGTGCGGGACCTGCGCTGGGAGGAGGCCACCTTCCAGCGGGTCTCCTCGATGATGAACAACGGCATGAACGTGGTGCACTTCGACCACCACGGCACGGAGAACGCCTGGGGCCTGTCCTACTGGGCGCTGATGGACAGCGCTCTGGACGAGACCCAGGTGAAGCAACTGGTCCTGGCTCCCCAGACCACCACCTCCAACGCCTGCCTGACCTCCAGGCTCAAGGGTCTGACCATAAACGTGGGCGGCACGGAGATGTACGTGCCCATGCGCCTCGAGGACTCCATGGCCCTGGCCTTCATCCGGGCGGGAGCGGTGAACTACATGGGCTCAGGAGCCCTATCCTGGATATTCATCTCCGACGACCACTCCAAGCGGTTCTACCAGGCCCTGGCCTACGAAAACGCGACGGTGGGCCAGGCCCTTCTGGAGGCGGACAACCTCTACCTGGCCAAGGCCAGGGCCGCCCGGGACATCGGCTCTATGACCCGGTTCGACGAGGTCTTGCCGATGTGGGAGAACTCAGTGGAGGAGATGGTCAACCAGACCTCCAGCGAGTTCATGCTCTTCGGAGACCCGGCCTTCCGGCCATCCCTGGCCAATACGCCTGAGCTTCCCTACCGGCAGACGATCACCAGCCAGACCGAGGAAAACGCCACCGGCCGGGTGGAGCTCTCCTTGACCCCCACCTCGGAGATGGGAACTGACTGGCTGTACTGGATAATTGTGGAGTCCACCGACGGCGAGCTATTCCTCAACGCTCCTCCGGTCCTGATGGGACAGGTCATGCTTCCGGCGGACGCCGAGGAGATCGTGGTCAAGGAGTCGGGCCGGGCGGTGTGGCACGAGGAAGACCTCATGGGCGAGCACAAGAGGGTGATCTGGCCGGCGGTCCGTCCCCGGCTCAACGAGACCAGGGAGTTCTCCGTCCAGTACCGCATAATCCCCGGCGAGGTGCAGACGGTCAACATCTCCGCCGGCTGGAACATGGTATCCCTGCACCTGCAGCCGAAAGACGCCAGCGTCACCAGATACCTGAAGAACAAGCCCTACCGGGGAGTGTTCTCCATCACCGGGGAGGGATGGACCTACCGCATGACCGGATCGGACGACCAGAACCTGACCCGGTTTGAGCCCGGCGAGGGCTACCTCATCGACAGCTCGGAGGACTTCAGCTTCGAGGTCTCCGGCAAGCCGGTGGAGCTTCCCTTCCGGGTGAGGCTGCACGAGGGCTGGAACATGATCGGAGTCCCGGTCAACCAGACCGTCTACCTGAACAACATAACGGTGAACGCCGAGCACAAGAGGTACAGCTATCAGGAAGCGGTATCCAGAGGGCTGGTCTCCGCCTTCACCTGGATCTACACCAGCGAGGGCGAGTGGGTGCACCTGGACCCAAGCGAGCCCCTGCAGCCGGGCATGGCCTATCTGGTTGAGGCCATGAAGGAGTGCCGGCTGGAGTTCCGGGGAGAATCGAGCTGAAGGGCGACGGGATAGGGTAAGGGGATTCTGGAAACGGAATCCCGCCTTTTTTTCCAGGCAAAGAAGTCGGATGCTATGGCATAATGCCGTTTGTAATATTAAAATGATACAATAATAGTGCAATAAGCATTAATAGCACGACTAGATGGCTAATTATTTTTATCTTATCTCCATTATCTATTTTTCGGTAGTCTCCCTATTTTGTGTTGTCGGTATTGGGACTACGACTTTTTTCATTAGCCCCTCAATAGTCCAGATATGATCTGTCAATCCTGCAGCCATAGCGGGTGATCTGGGCTTCCAGCGCCTTTGGTCCATCCTTAGCCTCAACGTGCAATGATTTGATAGGTCGTGTTAAATTATAGACCCAGTCCTCCCAAGTGCAAGAGATCTCAAGCGTCTTCAACTCTTTAGAGAATGAGAGAGTCTTTTCGAACCATCCGTCCATTCATCTGCCGCGAAGTCAGATTCGTTCTTTCTACGTATGCTGTATTGAGACCCATTAGACCTGGAACTTCGTTCAGATCACCATAGACCACCCTATACGAAATGCCTATCAACCGGCCGCCAGATCTATGTTTTATCACTTGAAGGCATTTCCATTCAGGCTGTTTTCGAGTTGGAGGCCGACCAAGATTCTAAGTTCGAATCCCGTTCAAGGGCCATGCGAATGAACTCTTGCTTATCCACTATTATCACCATCTTCTTCAGCTAAATTTTCAGAAGCCTGGCATTGATGGCCACGATAACTGTGCTGGCGCTCATGAGAACTGCGCCGATCGCAGGGCCTAGAAGTATCCCATAGCCATAGAGAATGCCAGCAGCCAGGGGGATGGCCAGTGAGTTGTAGCCCGTCGCCCATAGCAGGTTCTGGAACATCTTGGTGTAGGTCTTCTTGGATAATCTGACGATGCTTGCCACATCCCTGGGATCGTTCCTGACCAGAACAATGTCCGCTGATTCAACAGCTACGTCTGTGCCAGCACCGATGGCAATTCCCACATTAGCCTGAACCAATGCGGGAGCATCATTGACTCCGTCCCCAACCATGGCCACGACATAATCTTTCTGAACATTCTTTATAGCTTGAGCCTTTTCGTGAGGCAATACTTCAGCAAAAAAATCGTCCAGCCCCAGATCCTCAGCAACCCACCTGGCCACAAAACGGTTGTCTCCCGTGAGCATCATGCACTTGATATTCATCGACTTCAGCTTGTCAATTGCCTCCCTGGATTCCTTTCTTATTATGTCGGCTAGGGCTATGGCTCCGACGGGCTTCTTTTCTTTCAATAAAAAAACGACAGTCTTGCCCTGCTGCGCCAGCTTCTCCAGCCTTTCATCCTTAAGTTCAATTCCGTTCTCTCTCAAATACCCGGGGCTTACTACCATCCAGCTCTTTCCTTCGACCTGCCCCTCAATTCCCTTACCGGGTATGGCCTTGAACTCATGAATATGAATTAGCTCGACTCCTTTCTCTTTGGAGCTGCTTACAATTCCGGCCGCAATAGGATGCTCCGAATTGGCTTCCAGGGATGTGGTCATTCTCAGGATTTCAGCCTCATTCAGCTCGGCCAGGGTTACGACATCGGTTACGCCAAATTTGCCTTCTGTCAAAGTTCCTGTCTTGTCAAAAACCACTGCCTGCAGGTCCTTGGCTTGCTCAAAGGCGGATCTATCCCGGATCAATAGGCCAGCTTTGGCGGCCAATGAAGTGGATACAGCAACCACAAGAGGAACCGCCAGTCCCAACGCATGAGGGCAAGATATGACCATAACGGTGACTGCTCTTTCGACGGCAAAAGCCGAGTCCTTGCTAAAGTAAAGCCAGGCTGCAAAGGTAATAGCGCCGACACTCAGTGATATTATTGTGAGCCAACGAGCGGCATTATCTGCCAGATCTTGGGTCTTTGACTTGCTCTCCTGAGCCTTTTTGACTAATTCGATAACCTGGCTGAGGTACGTCTCAGAGCCTATTTTCTGAACTTCTACTGATATCGAGCCTTCCTTGTTGATGGAACCCCCTATCACATTATCATGCACTCTCTTGGTAACCGGTTTGGATTCACCTGTGAGCATTGATTCGTTGACGCTCGTTCCCCCTTCGATCACGCTACCGTCGACGGGTATCTTCTCGCCAGGCTTGACCAGAACTCTGTCTCCAGGCTTCAGAGTATCGACTTTGACATCCAACGTCTGGCCATCTTTGATCAAATGTGCTTCAGAGGGCATGATCTTGATCAGCTCCTCCAGGGCTCTGGAAGCCCCTAATACAGATCGCATCTCGATCCAGTGACCTAGAAGCATGATGTCGATAAGAGTTGCCAACTCCCAGAAGAAGACTTCACCCCTGAGACCAAAGACCACAGCCGAACTGTAAAAAAAAGCTGCACTGATGGC
>JAAEEW010000202.1 GCA_013415595.1 Methanosarcinales archaeon
ACTCGAGGCCGGAATGGCGGCCAGGAGAAGGATAGAACATACCACTGCCAGGATGGTTTTCATGCTCTCCTGAATGGAGAGTATTAACGTAAATAGGCCACTAAAAAAATTGATTTTCGCCTACCGCCCCCGGCGGGAGCGGCGGGCGCCTGCCAGGAGAATGCAGAGCGCGGCGGCCAGGGGCCCCAGAGCGCTGCTCTCCCTGGCCTCGCTGGCCGGATCCGGGGGATCCTGGGAGCCGGCCACGGTGACGGTGCCGTTGTCCAGCCTGCCCGGGGCAAATCCCTGCACCCAGACTATGCTCAGGTCCGAGGTGCCGCTCTCCTCACCGGCCTGGAAGGTCACGTTGGTCTGGTTGCACCCCTTCTCCAGGGTGACAATCATCCTGCCCTGGCCGTGGTCCACCCGGGAGGTGGCCTGGCAGGGGCCCTCCACCCCCAGGGCCCGGACCAGGCGGGGGTCGTAGTCGATCTCCACCTTCCGGACCCCCTGGGGCTGGTCGGCCGGGGATGGACCCAGGAGCAGGGCCACCTGGACCTCCTGACCGGGCAGAGCCCTGGCCGATCCGATGGAGGCATCCTGGGAACCGGGCCGGGAGACGTTGAAGTAGATCGAATTGGCCCGGAGGGTGTTCATCACGTTCGAGACCCGCAGGGCCAGCTCGTAGCGTCCCGGAGCCGCTGGAACGCGCTGTACCCGGGGCTCCAGGGCCTCCAGGGAGCCGGAAAGGGTGTAGTTGGTCTCGTTGGTGGCCTGGCCGCCGACGAATCCCACGAATCCCAGCTTGCTGATCCCAGGCTGGACCTTGATGTATTTCTCGAAGAGCTGGCTGTCGTTTAGAATCTGGTCATAGCTGGGGCTGGCGGCGGAGTATGCGCTGCGAGATACGTAGTAGGAGTTGCCCTCGATGTCGAATATCCTGGAGATCAGGCCGTCCTGGTCGAACTTGACCACCACCGGCAACGCCTCGCTGGACTGGTTGAGGAACAGGACTGCAGTTGGCATATCGCTCTCCGCCTCCGGGATCAGGCTCCTGTTCTCCCCCAGCAAGAGGGTGGTGGCGTTCCACTGCCAGTCGTAGGTCCAACGGTCCCGGGAGCCGGCGCCCAGCAGAGTCAGGTCCTTGGTGTTGACGGTTCGTCCCTGGGAATCCAGGACATCGGCGGTGACCAGCCTCAGGTCCCCGGCCAGCACGTTCATGCTGAAGTTGGCCGAAGTGCCGGCGGGAACGTTGGAGGTGGGTATCCGCAGCCCCATTACGGAGGGAGAGGGGACCACGTAGTCCTGGGTGTAGGGGAAGTATCTCAGGGTCTCGTTGTCAGCGACCCACAGGTTGACTCCCCTGAAGACTCCGGGGTAATCCGGCCACAGGCTGACGCTGGAATCCCGGTTCAGGTTGATGGGATCGGTGTTGGCCAGGACCAATCTGTCCGGACTTTGCTCAATTATGGTCATCTCTCCAAACTCGTTGCCAGACTCTACAGGCAGATACAGCACGTCTGATAACAGGAACAGGCCGTCGATCTCCGCAAAGTTATTGGTGCTATCCCTGAATATCTCCCCTATATGAAGGGCTAGGACTGGCAGGTCGGTCACATCTCCCACATCTTTTTCGTAAATATAGGTGGTATTTGAGGAGACGGTGCTGTTGTCCACCCACTTTCCGTCCTTGTAGAGGCTGAGGAACATCCGGTCTTTGCTTACGTCCTGCACCCAAAGGGTGTAGCCGCCATCCAGGGTAAACACGTCTCCTTTGGTCGCTGTCCCCCGGGCGTCAGTGTCCACCAGGACCCGGTGGATCTGCTGGTAATCCAGGGTATTGACTCGATCGAAGCCCGGGCTGGTTCTTTCGTCGTAGCCGATGAACCACAGGTAACCGAATAGGCTTATGACGTTGTACGATCCCCAATCCTGGAACTCAAAATCCTTGGGCTGAGCAATGGTGTAATAGAGAAGCCCCTGAAAATCCAGCCCCTGCTCCATTGGATTAATATCTATTCGAGGTATGGTCCTGTCCCGAGTCCCATTCAGTATCAGTGTCTCGGCGCCGATCTTTTCTTCATCGTCAAAATAGAGATCCGTAAAGTTGAAGGCGGTCCACTCCGCTTCCACCCTGCTGGCCAGAATGCCAAAGATTCGGTGGTCCATCTGGCTTTTTCCCTGGTAGACCGGTCCCCTCTTGACATAGAATCCGTAATCCGTATAAAATCCGATGGGATAATAGGCCAGATACATGTCGTCGGTGGTCCGGATGAAGAGGCCTCCGGCCAGCCGGGTCAGGTTGTCGGGATTGAGGGACAGGTCGTTGAAGTTCTTCAGCTCCACCAGGTCTTCGGAGAGGTCGGTCACCTCCATCCGGCTCAGCCGGTCTCCCACGTTCAGGAGCACCGACGGCTGGTCCCGGACCTGGAAGACCCCGTCCACCTGGACCACGCTGCCGTCTGCTCCCTTCATGCAGCTCATGACGTGAACCAGGAGAAGGGGCAGCTGATCGGGGCCCACCTTGAAGGCGTAGGTATCATTGCTCTCCACCACCGCGTCGTCCACGACCTTCTGGTTCTTCATCAGCTTGAGGTTGACCGCGTCTCCGTCGCCGGAGACCTCCTGCAGGACCAGGCTGTATCCGTCCTCCAGAGGCAGCGAGCCGTTCGATTTTATGGTCACCACTGCGTCCGCGTCCACGAGGATCTCTCGAAGCTCGCCATTCTCCAGGGCGCTTACCTCCTCTGTAAAAGAGCTGGCCGGATAGCCGGCCAGGTAGGCCTTGCCCAGGAACGCCACCGTCTGGTAGCGGCCCCATTCCTCGCGCGAAAACTCGGTGTACCAGGGCAAAGAGGTGTAGATCAGCTCGCCCTTGTCCACCACCCGCCCTTCAGGAGTTACCTGCAACG
>JAAEEW010000203.1 GCA_013415595.1 Methanosarcinales archaeon
TCAAGTAAGGATACAGGGCCTATTATAATTAACTCTGATAGGTCAGAATGCCGCCAGGATTATGGTGGCAAACTGCCTATCGTCGGTATTACTACTACCATTTTACATCAAATTCGGGACGCTACCTAAGTTATCAATGAACGAAGTAGAGGAAGAGTTCAATGGCATATCCGATAGAGCTGGGTCTGGTCCTGGAAGGAGAAGACGCCGAGACGTTCTCAGAGGATATCAAGAATCCGATCCCAGCTTCGAAGGAAGAAGTCTCCGTATTCAAGGAAACCATAAGAATCTACAACAAGCATCGAGTTTGACTGCAATGAGCATTAGCCGTTGCCAGAAGTCGACTATCCCTCATGAAGAGCTTCAAATTCGCCCACTATCTAAGAAAGATGTTCTAACTGGTTTCAATTGCGGCGACGATGAAGGCGAGAAAGATCTCAACGACTTTTTAATTGCCGGTGCATTATTATCTTAAGACGATTTAATTACTAGAACGTATCTATGTTTTTGGAACAATGTCTTGGTGGGATTCATCACTTTGCTCAATGATACCATCGGGAAAGACCGGGTAGATGATGGCATATCCGGTTATGACTATGGCAGATATCCCGCCATAAAAATCGCCAGGCTGGCAGTACAAAAAGATTTCAGAGGGAGGAATATCGGCTCATTCCTGTTGTACTGGGCGATAGGGAAGGTCTACGAAGTCTCCAAACACGTTGGATGCAGATACATAACGGTAAACGCAAAGAGAGAATCGATCGAGTTCTATACCGTGAGATCAGGACTAAAATTTAAAATCGTAAAGGCAACTGAGAAAAATAATTACCCATCATTGTACCTCAATATGCATCCTATCGTCATGGCCATGCAGCCAAGGGAATCTCTTGAACATTTTTCCATTACTGATTCCACAGATTCGTGATCCTGGACACCATGACCATTTACTGGGACACTTGGCCCCGGCCACAGCTCATCAATCGATAGTAGAGGAAATCTCAGGCTTCTGGGCCAGGGACCTGGGAATTGATGGAATCCACCTCGAAAGTGCTTGCTTTGTCCCGGAGGCTCAGTCTCGCCCATTTCCCGGCCCCAACTCCCGGCTCTGTCACTGCCCCAAGCCTTGAATATCTTGAACTTGAAGTCGTATCCCATGTCCAAGCAGATCGTCCTGGTGGGCCGCTCCAACGTGGGCAAGTCCACCCTCTTCAAGCAGCTCACGGGCAAGTGGGTCAAGGTGGGCCGCCGTCCCGGGGTGACGGTGAGCCCCGGCCGGGCCCAGAAGGGAAACATACTCTACGTGGACATGCCGGGCTACGGCTACATGCACAGGGTGCCTAAGAAGGTTCAGGAGGGGACCAAGGACTTCATCGTCCGCTACATGGAGGAAAACCGGGACGAGATCCTCCTGGCCATACAGGTGATCGACGCCGCCTCCTTCCTGGAGATCGCCGATCGCTGGGAGGGCAAGGGCGAGGTGCCGGTGGAGATAGAGATGTGGGAGTTCTTAAAAGACCTGGAGCTGAACCCGGTGCTGGCGGCCAACAAGATGGACCGGGTGATCAACCAGGATCAGGTTCTGGACTGGATCGTGGAGCGGCTGGGGATGGAGCCCCCCTGGACCGGATGGACCGGGGTGATCGCCCCCATCAGCGCCAAGACCGGCCAGATCGAGCCTTTGAGAAAGATCATTCAGTCCCGTTTGTGACGTCATCCTCATCTTCTCGATCTTCCTGCTCTCCGGACGATCCGGGCATGAAGACCGAAGCATCCTTCAGTCCCCCACTCCTGTGATCCCCGGGCAGGGCGTTATCCCCACCTGCAGATCCCTTGAGGATGATGTTGTGATAGGGGAACGGAATCTCGATTCCCTCGGCGTCGAACCGCTTCTTGACCGACTCCCGGATGTCGCAGCCGGTGGTGAAGGCGTCGTCCCGGTGGGCCACGTGGAAGATCAGGCGGAGGTTCACTGCAAAGTCCCCCAGCTCCGTCAGCCGGACCCGGATCTCCTTGTCTTTCAGCACCATGGGATGCTTGTTTGCCTCCTCGATGATTATGTTCCTGGCCTGGTCGATGTCCGCATCGTAGGAGATGCCGAAGTTCACCGGCCAGACCACCTCTGGGTCCTTTATGCTCCAGTTGACGATGTTCTCCTTGCCCATCACGCTGTTGGGGACGATTATCCTGCGCAGATCCCAGGTGCAAATGACGGTGTGCCTGAGGGTGATATCCTCGATGTGGCCGTACTCTCCGTTGAAGTCCACATAGTCCCCGATCTGAATGGGCTTGAAGACGGCCAGGAATATCCCGGACACGATGTTGGACAGGGAGTCCTGGGCGGCAAAGCCGATGGCCACGGTGGCCAGACCGGCACCGGCAAGCATGGCCACTGCCACCCTCTGCAGGGGCGGGATCTGGAGGATGACCATCAGAATGCCCATGATGTAGACCACGGCCACCAGCAGCCGTCGAATCATGGTGTGGTAGGTCTTGTCCACACCCATCTGCAGCCCATCACCCATGGTCAGCTTGGGCTGGTATTTCTCCAGGGTCTTGTCCAGGAACTTGGCCAGATAAAATGTGCCCAGAATTATGATTATTATCGTGGCGAAAGTGGTGACGATATCCCAGATGTTGACCCCTATCACCCTCTCGATGTAGCTCAGAGAGAGCTGAATGATCACCATCAGGAATCCTGCCAGGTAGACGGTGGCCAGCAGAACCCGGCGCACTATGATGTAGGTCTTGTCGGCCTCCATCTCACCGCTCTGAGCTCCGGTCAGCTTCTGCAGATACTTTTTCAGGCCTCTGTCCACCAGCCTGGCGGCAAGCATGGTGACCACAATGATCAATGCGATGCTGACGATGGTGGTCACTATCTCCCACAGGTCAATTCCCAGCGTTCGCTCTATATAGCTAAGGGATATGTAATCCCAAAAAGAGCTCGGACCGTTGGTGACTTTCTGTCCGATAAGCTGGGTAGGTATGGCAGGATTCTTAACGAGGAAATCATCCATCGGGCCTGAAGTCCCCGACCAATATACTTAAAAGTTTCGCGGTACATGGGTGGCAGGCAGTTGCTGCACCTCATTTGGCCGGTTGGCCCATAAAATTATCCGTCCCGGTGCCATAACCCGGCCGTCGGGGGAAGCTGTCGATGATCAAACACCAATCGCATAAGAGACCTTTATGGCTGACGTTGGCCATGATGTTGCTGGCATTCTCGGCAAGTGCAGAGACCTTCATAGTATCTCCTGTCTACCTGGACGCCTACTCCATCCAGGACGCCATAAACAAAGCCCAGGATGGAGATCGCATCATCGTCAAGAGCGGCACCTATCTGGAGAGCCTGAACGTCACCAAGAGCCTGGTTCTGGTGGGAGTAAACACCGGCGGCGGTCAGCCTCTGGTGGACGCCGGCGATAAAGGAAGCGCCATCATCCTGATCGCCGACGGGATCAGGCTGGAGGGCTTCGATGCCGGGAACTCCGGTGCCGGGGCCGACGATGCAGCCATCAAGGTGCTGTCCGACGGCAACCTCCTGCGGGACAACGTGGCCAGCAACAGCTCTTACGGCATTTACCTTTACGACTGCATGAACAACACCCTGGTGAACAACGTGGCCCGGAGAAACGACGTGGGAATAGCCCTTTACAGCGCCAGGAACAACACGGTCCGGGGAAATACGGCCAGGAACAACTCCTTTGGCGGATTCATATTGGGCCTTTCCCGGGGAAACAGCCTGATGGAGAATACGGCGGTCAGAAACGCCTGGGTGGGCATATTCCTGAGCGACTCCGAGGGCAACACGCTGAGGGAAAATGTGGGCGAAATGAACGATAATGAGGGCATCTGGCTTCTCAATTCCAGCAGGAACTGGCTGTCTGGAAATGCAGTCTCCAAAAGCTTCATCTCCGGAATCCGCCTGGTGCGCTCCCACAACAATACCATTGCCCACGCCGAGTGCTCAGGCAATCTCGACGGCATCAGCCTGGAGGCCTCCCGGGACAATATCGTCACCGGCAACAACCTCTCCAATAACAACTACGGGATCTACCTGGACGACTCCAGCGACAACCGGCTCTATCTCAACAACTTCCAGGACAACGTGGACAACGTCTACTCCTGGCAGTCCATCAACTCGTGGAACACCAGCCGCACGCTCTCCTACCAGTACAACGGCCTGATTCTCTACAGTCGGCTTGGCAACTTCTGGAGCGACTACCAGGGCCGTGACGGCTTGGGCCAGGGCGTAGGCCAGCAATATCACGTTCATGGGCCGGTGACGGACTACTGGCCCCTCTCCTCCAGGATAGACCGCTACCTGGTCAGGGGCCTGCCGGGCTAGAACGGCTAGAACCCTGGCACCCCTGTTCTCCTCCCCGATCTCCTCCCCGATCTTCTGCCCATATTATTTCCGTCCCTCTCTATCCTCCTCCCTCCATTCTCCCCCATCCGCCCCATTTTCTGCTCGCCTCCCGCTCCGCCTGCATATCTGGCCTTGGGGCTGCAAATGATAGGCCCGGCTGGCAATCGGGCCGAAATTCGACGAATCCTGAAAACAAAAAAATGCTTGAAAGCCGCGGACAAAAAAAGGAGTGAAAGATCACCGTTGGCGGAAAGCCTCAGGTGAACATGCGCAGCGATTCGTCAGTTCGCTCTTCGTCCTCGCCCAGGACCTTCTTCACAGCGGCGATGAAATCTTCCCGGCTCACCTGGTTGGCCTCTCTGCGAATGGCGTTCATCCCCGCCTCTACGGCGATGGCCTTCAGCTCCGCGCCGTTGCCTCCCTCGGTCTCCCTGGCGATCTCCGCCAGGTCCACCTCCGGGCTTTGCTTCATCTTCTGGGTGTGGATCTCCAGGATCTTCAGCCTGGCCTGCTCGCTCGGCATGGGGATCTCAATTATCCGGTCAAACCGTCCGGGACGCAGGAGGGCCGGATCCAGTATATCTATTCGGTTGGTGGCGGCAATGATTTTGACGTCGCCCCTCTCCCGGAATCCGTCCATCTCCGCCAGCAGTTGCATCATGGTCCGGTTGACCTCGGCGCTGCCGGTGGTGCCGTCGTGGGTGCGGATGCTGCCCACGGCGTCTATCTCGTCAATGAATATGATGGATGGGGCCTTCTCCCTGGCCATCTGGAATATGTCTCTCACCAGCTGGGCTCCCTCGCCGATGAACTTGTGGACCAGCTCGCTCCCGGACATGTGGATGAACGTGGCCATGGAGTGGTTGGCCACCGCCTTGGCCAGGAGGGTCTTACCGGTTCCGGGCAGGCCGTACAGCAGCACTCCCCGGGGCGGCTCGATGCCGATCTCTTCGAAGATCTCCGGCCTGGTCAAAGGCAGCTCCACCGTCTCTCTGATCTCCTGGATCTGGCTGTCCAGGCCGCCCACCTCGTCGTAGGTGATGCTGGGAGCCTCGATGAGCTCCATGGTCTTGGCCCTCACGTCCACCGATCTCTCCAGAATGCGGACGATGGTGAGGGAGTTGTTGATGGCCACCCGGGTGTTGGGCTCCAGCTTCTCCATGATCTCCGGGGGTGCTGTGGTGATGAATTCCTGGTTGTTGCCATGCTGCCGGAGCATGACGTAGTCCTCTCCCATCTCCACCACCGTGGCCAGGAAGAGGGGCATTCTCCGCAGCAGGCTGTTCTCCTTCTTCAGCCTCTCCAGCTCGCGGAGGTACTTCTTGTTCGATATTAATGACTCGAATAGCTTGGCCCTGGCCTCTTCCCTCTCTACCTTGAGGGTCTCCATCTCCTCCGTCAGGGCCTTATTTTCATTCTCAAGAGCGCTAATTCTTTTTGCGAACGACTCGATGATTGTGTCATTATCCGACACAGTCGTTGATTCACTCATAATATTACGGCTGTCCTTCACGGATATAAACTCATGCTTTTCCTTTGCCGGCCATCATTGTTCCTGTGCCGCCCTGCATGTTACTTTTGGATCACTATGGTCACAATGTCCCCGTCGCTCAGCATGTGCTCCAGGCCCACCCTCTGGCCGTCGTGCTTGGCCGAGGATCCCCAGACGGTGGCGTAGCGGAACCGCTCCCGGAAGTCCCGGTGGATGCAGTCGCACAGATCGGCTACACTGTTGCCGTTTCTCATGATCATGGGCTCCTTCAGGTCCGGCTGGCCGCCCTGGGGCTTCATGTAGATTCTCATCAGCTCCAGTTGCTCGAACATCCCGTCTTTCAGCCGGTCGAGGCCCAGACCCTCCCGGGCGGAGATGGGAAGCACATCTCCAGGAAGGGCGGCCAGCTCTCCGGGGTCCAGGAAGTCGCTCTTGTTCATCACCGTGATGGCCTGCAGGTACTTGCGGTTGGACTCCAGGGCGTCGATGAACCGGTCCTGGGTGAGGGCCTCCCTGATCAGCACGTCGGCGCTGTGGATGCGGTACTCCTTCAGTATAGCCTCGATGGAGCCCTGGTCTATTCCCGGGTCCACCGTGCTGGTCACGGTGATTCCACCTTTTGTGGTCCGGCGAATGAGCACTCCGGGGACGCTCTGGTTTATGCGGATCCCATTCTGGTACAGGGCCTCCAGGTAGGGGGACAGGTCCTGGCCGGGGGCGTTGACCAGGATTATCAGGTCCGAGTCCCGGATGGTAGAGATGGCCTCTCCTCCGGCGATGATCAGGTCAGGGACGTCCAGCACCTGGATCTTGGCTCCCTGGTGGGATAAGATGCCGGGGGTGGTGTTCAGGTCGTAGGGGTCCTCGCTGGCCCTGGCCCCGGTGAGCACGCTATGCAGGGTGGACTTGCCGGTACCGATGGGGCCGATGAGAACCGTGGTTGCGTCTCCGGCCTTCCTGACCCCCGCCTTCTTGGCCTTGGCCGCGGAACGTTTCTCCTGATCCTGCCTCAGCCGGGCGATCTTGGCCTTCAGCCTGCCGATGTGGTGGCTGGTGGCCTTGTTGTACTGGGTGTTCCTGATCTCCTCTTCCAGACGGCGAATCTCCTCCTCGATGGTCATGGCCGGCTACCTCTCCAGCACCAATGAGCATTAATCCTGATATATTTCTTTTTCACTCTTCCCCGTTCATCAGTCCGGCCAGGAGATGAACCCCTGTCCCTCTGATCTGAGGATTTTTTTCCAACCTGGCCCCTTTCGCTGGAAAACAGTCCAGGAGGGATCTCATCGAAGGATATTAATCTCTTCGAGGGAAGAATGAGGTGGGGTTTTTTGATGATTATCGTTGATGGTTACGCCCGCCCGCCCTTCGAGGTGGTGGAGAGGAAGGGGTTGGGACATCCGGACAGCCTGGCCGACGGCATCTCCGAGTCGATCTCCCGGCACCTCTGCCGCATCTACCGGGAGGATTTCGGGGAGATAGTGCACCACAACCTGGACAAGGTCCTGATCATCGGCGGCTGCTCTGCACCGAAGTTCGGTGGAGGAAGCATTTTGAAGCCGCCGGCGGTGGTGGTGGGCGGCCGGGCCACCGTCCCCCGGGGCCAGTCCCTGGAGGACGTGATTGTGGCCGCGGCCTCCGAGCACATCCAGGGCACCATGAGGTACCTGCGGGACTACAGCATCGAGCCCCGGGCCAGGGAGGGCTCGCCGGAGCTGAGGAGCCTGATAGGCAAAGGGGCCAACGACACCTCCATCGGAGTGGGCTATGCCCCCTTGAGCCCGGTGGAGCAGAAGGTCCTGGAGCTGGAGAAGGTGGTGCGGGGGGTGAGGGGGGCCGGCGACGACGTGAAGATCATGGCGGTTCGAAACCAGGATCACCTGAGGATAGTGGTGGCCTGTGCCATGGTCGACCGGTTCATGGGCTCTCTGGAGGAGTACCAGGAGGCCAAGGCCCGGATAAAGGAGGCAGTCTCGGCCCGGGCGGACGACGCCCAGGTCTTCGTAAACGCCGCCGATCAGGGCAACAACATCTTCCTGACCGTCACCGGCTCATCGGTGGAGATGGGGGACGACGGAGCCACCGGCCGGGGCAACCGGGGCAACGGCCTGATCACTCCCATGCGGCCCATGTCCATCGAGGCCATCGCCGGGAAGAATCCGGTCTCTCACGTGGGGAAGATCTACAACGTCATGGCCCAGGGGGCCGCTTACGACCTCTCCCTGCTGGAGGGGGTGGCGGAGGCCTACGTCACCCTGGTCAGCAAGATCGGAGCGCCCCTGGAGGAGCCGCTGCTGAAGGGTGTCCGGCTGACAGGGGAGGGCCTGAATCGCTCCCTGGAGCCGGAGGTGAACTCCATTCTGGAGGACTGGCTGGGCCGAACAGAGCGTCTGGTGGACGATTTCGTGGCCGGGAGGCTGGGAGTATACTGAAAAAAGCCCGGTGGAGATGGGGGCCTCTTTTGGAAAAAGCGGTCGGAGGGCTCAGGTCTCCGACTTCTGGGCCTCTTTCTTGGCCATCTGCATGCGCTGCTTGGCGCTGTAGCCGGTGGCCTTCTCCAGGAAGTTGCGAAAACGCTTGTTGGAGTCCAGCACCAGGTCGTCGGGGACTCCGGCCTGTGATTCGGTGAGCACGTTGAGCTTCTTTCCCTCCAGCGAGACCAAGATGCTCTTCAGCGCTCCGTAGCTGAGGGAAAGCTTTCCCTCCTCCTCCTCGATCTGGACCGGGAACTCCTCTTCCAGGACCTGGCGGATCCTCTCCACATCCGGCTTGAAACCTCTCTTGAAAGTGTATTGCATAATCGACCTCCATGGGCTCTTCCGATATAGAGATCTTTCGAGGCCTGCAGACATTGACTCGCTGAAAACTATAAAATATAAATAAGTTGAACCCCAGGATCAGTGGAAAACCGTGTACGAAAATTCCAATGCCCCGCAATCATCGCCCCATATATCTTCACCTCATGCTGTGAAGGACCATTGTCAGTTGCTGGAGGATCTGAATTCCTCCACCCACGGCCTGACCACCGGGGAGGCCGCTTTCAGGCTATCTCGGGTGGGGCCAAATGTGCTGCCCCGGGTTCCTCCCTCCAGCCTGGCCGTCCTGTTCCTCCGCCAGTTCCTAAGCCCCCTGATCTACATACTGCTGGCGGCGGCCCTGGTCTCCATGCTGCTGGAGGAGTGGTCTGACGCCCTCTTCATCACCCTGGTCCTGCTGCTAAACGCGGCCATCGGCACCGCCCAGGAGTACGGGGCACAGCGCAGCGCTGACGCCCTGCAGGGGCTGGTCAGAACCCGGGCCCGGGTGGTCCGGAGCAAAGAGGCCTTCGAGGTGGATGCGGAGGATCTGGTGCCCGGCGACCTGGTGCTCCTGGAAGAGGGAAGCAAGGTGCCGGCAGACGTGAGGTTGCTCTCCAGCCAGAGCCTCTCCGTGGACGAGTCGCTGCTGACGGGCGAGTCCCTGCCCGTCTCCAAGGATGCAGACGCCGTGCTTTCCGCCGAGACCTCCCTGGGGGATCGGATCAACATGGCCTACGCCGGTTCCCTGGTGGCCAGGGGGCGGGGCCGGGGGCTGGTGGTGGCAACAGGGCTATCCACCGAGGTGGGCAGCCTGGCCTCCACCCTGATGCAGGGTGAAGAGGTCAAGCCCCCCCTCATCCTGCGCATGGAGCGGTTCACCTTCCGGGTAGCTCTGGCGGTGGGAGTGGCGGTGGCGGCGATATTCGCCGTGCAGATATACCGGGGCTTTTCCCTGTCCGAGGTCTTCTTGCAGTCGGTGGCCCTGGCCGTCTCCGCCATTCCCGAGGGGCTCCCTGTAGCCCTGACCGTGGCCCTGGCCATCGGCATGAGGCGCATGTCCAGGAGAAACGTGATCGTGCGCCGGCTGGTGGCCGTGGAGTCTTTGGGCTCCTGCAACTTCATCGCCTCTGACAAGACCGGAACCCTGACCATGAACCAGCTCACCGTGCGCCGGGTCATCCCGCCCGGGGCGGCGGAGTGGAGGGTCTCCGGCGAGGGAACCGTCCCCCTGGGCAGCGTGGAGAGGTCTGACGGCCCTCTGCAGCCGGCGGAGGAGATTCAGCTTCGCCGGCTGTGCCGGACCGCAGCTCTGTGCAACGAGGGATTTCTGGGGCTGAGGGACGGAGAATGGGTGCACAACGGGGACATGGTGGACGTGGCCCTGCTGGTGCTGGCCCACAAGGCGGGGATGTCCCAGCAGGACCTGCTGGCCGAGCAGCCCCAGGTCGACCAGATTCCCTTCGAGTCGGAGCGGCAGTTCGCCGCCACCCTGAACGGGTCGGATTCCGCCGCCGCCGTGGTCCACGTCAAGGGGGCGCCGGAGCGGGTCATGGGCATGTGCCGCTTCATGGCCTCCCTGGAAGGGGACTGTCCCCTGAACCGGGAGATGCTGGAGGGCCAGGCCCAGGATCTGGCCCAGGCCGGCTACCGAATCCTGGCCCTGGCCAGCGGCGAGCTGCACCTGGGCCCTGACCAGGCCTTCTCCGAAGAGCATCTGCAGGGCCTGACCTTCCTGGGGCTGGTGGGCATGATCGATCCCCTGCGACCGGAGGCCAGGGGGGCGGTGGCTGCCTGCCGGGATGCCGGGGTGCAGGTGGCCATGGTGACCGGAGATCATCCCGTGACCTCCCTGGCCATCGCCCGGGAGCTGAACCTGGCCTACACCATGGACCAGGTGGTGACCGGCCCGGACCTGAGAGAGGCGGAGGCCTCCGGGGAAGGGGAGATCGACGCCCTCACCGCCCACGCCCGGGTCTTCGCCAGGGTGGAGCCCAGACAGAAGCTGGACATCGTGCGCTCCCTGATACGACAGGGTCACCTGGTGGCGGTCACCGGCGACGGGGCCAATGATGCTCCAGCCCTGCGGGCGGCCCATGTGGGGGTGGCGGTGGGCAAGGGGGGAACCGACGTGGCCCGGGAGAGCTCGGATATCATCATCACCGACGACAACTTCGCCTCCATCGTGGCCGGGATCGAGGAGGGCCGGATCGGCTACGGGAACATCCGCAAGGTCATATTCCTGCTGATCTCCACCGGAGCGGCGGAGATCGTGCTCTTCATCCTGGCCCTGGCCACCAACCTGCCCCTTCCCCTGGTGGCAGTTCAGCTTTTGTGGCTCAACCTGGTCACAAACGGCATCCAGGACGTGGCCCTGGCCTTCGAGCCGGGGGAGGGTGACGAGATGAAGCGCCGTCCCCATCCTACCCAGGAGCCCATATTCAACCGGCTGATGCTGGAGCGGGTAGTCCTCTCCGCCCTGACCATCGGTCTTTTGGCCTTTGGGGCTTACCGCTGGATGCTGGACCAGGGCTGGGAGCTCTCGGAGGCCCGGAACAGCACCGTGCTGCTGATGGTGCTCTTCGAGAACGTTCAGGTCTTCAACAGCCGCTCAGAGCTGCGGTCGGCCTTCCGCCACAGCCCGCTGCAAAATCCCATACTGCTCTTCGGCACCATCGCCGCCCAGCTGGTGCATATCGGGGCCATGTACACCCCCTGGCTGAGCGGTGTACTGGAGCTGCAGCCGGTATCCTTTGTACACTGGGCCCAGCTGCTGGGAATAGCCCTGATCATCCTGATCTTCATGGAGGTGTACAAGGCGGCCAGCAGGGGGAGGTTCTGACTTCGACTCCTGCCCTCCTTCCAGCCATTCCCCCCTCTGGCTGTTCTCTCTCTTTTGCTTCCTGGCCTCCTTTACATTCGATGGCAAAATATAATAATATTATTAATATGAAATCATCAGAAGAACTCGACAGGCTGATATGCGATCAACTACCATGGTTAATGTCAGGTGTTCTAATGAGGTCCGGTCTTTTCGTCTTTGCGGTTATGGTTCTGGCACTGCTCTGCGGATGTCTCCAGCCTCCGGCCCCTCCAGAGGTCTCAGAGAAAGCAGCAACTGAGGAGTGGAAGCCGGACGGAGTGGTGGGGGAGAATGAGTACTCCCGTAGCATGGTTCTTTTGGGATCGTCGGGCTACGCCCACAGCGGAGGCAACCTGGAGCTGTCCTGGAAGAACGACCAGGAGCATCTCTACATGGCCCTGGCCGGCCGTACTGCCGGGTGGCTCTCCGTCGGCTTTGATCCCCAGGAGTGGATGAAGGACGCAGACACCATTCTGGGATACGTGGACGGGGAGAAGGCGGTGGTGGAGGACCAGTACTCGGTCAACAACTATGGGCCTCACCCCGGGGATGGGGAGCTTGGCGGCACCGACGACATCCTGGAATACGGGGGACGGGAGGAGAACGGCACCACGGTGGTGGAGTTCAGGAGGAAGCTTGACACCGGGGACAGGTACGACCGGGCCCTGGCCCCTGGCGAGAGCGTGTCCATAATCTGGGGAATGGCAGACAGCGACGACCCCACCGTCAAGCACAATGTGGCCCACGGGGAGGGCATACTGGTGCTGGAGCAGGCGGTGGCGGGGCAGGAGGCGACCGTATCCGTCAGCACGCTCACCGATGGGGAGCGAAAGGGAATCCTGTTCATCCGGGAGGAGGAGAAGGCCGCCCGGGACATCTACATGAGCCTATACCAGGTCTACCCGATTCCGGTCTTCAAGAACATCGCCACCTCCGAGCAGAACCACATGGACCAGGTCAAGATTCTTGTGGACAGATACGGACTGAACGATCCGGTGCAGGATGCTCCGGGCGCGTTTTTCGATCCGGATCTGAAGGCCATGTACGACCGCATGACGAAAGAAGGTAAGAGGTCGCAGGCCGATGCCCTGAAGGCGGGGGCGGCCGTGGAGGAGATCAACATACTGGACCTGGAGGAGCAGATCGCAGGAACGGAGAAGGACGATTTGCAGGTGGTCTATCAGGGCCTCCTGGCTGGCTCCAGAAAGCACCTGCGCTCCTTTGTGCGGGTCATGGATGCCCAGGGCCTGGAGTACCAGCCCCAGCACCTGAGCCCGGAGCAGTACCGGGAGATTGTGGAGTAGAATGAATGCGTCTGCCAGTTACGAGATGGAAGGCATGAGACTGAAGGCGTGAGGCCGGAGGCAGGCGGCAAGTCGTTTCGGGCAGGAGTGATTTGATGCTCATCACCACTACAAACAGCATCGAGGGAAGCAGAATCGTGGAATACCTGGGCCTGGTGGACGGCGAGGCCATCATGGGGGCCAACATCTTCGCCGATATGTTCGCCGGCATCAGAGACGTGATCGGCGGGCGTTCCGGAGCCTACGAGAAGGAGCTTCGGAAGGCCAAGGAGGTGGCCCTTCGGGAGATGGAGGAGAAGGCGGCCAGGATGGGGGCGGACGCCATAGTGGGCGTGGACCTGGACTACGACTCCATCACCCTGGAGAAGGGCGGGGGAATGCTGATGGTCACCGTCTGCGGAACGGCAGTGCGGCTGGCGAGGTGAGGCAGGGGGGCTCGCGCTGACCGGGCTAGCCCCTGCTCTTTTTACGAACGGAAAAATTTAAACAGTGCCGGGGGGAGGCCGTACTGGCGAGTGTCATGAATGCTCACAGAGAATCAACCGGGGTGAGATCCTACCTGATCACCCCTGCCGCCGGCAAGCGCCTCATCGGAGTGGCCCTGGCCTCCCATCCGGCGGTCCGATCAGTTCTGAAAAAGGGGACATTGGTCATCATCGCCGGCACCACCAACGGCTACGTGGCCCAGGAGATATTTCGGGCCCTGGGGGGTGACGGGGTCGGCAGCCACTTCTCCCGCCGGGGCTTCGCCCGGGGGGTGACCGTTCCTCCCGGGGTCAAGACCACGGAGATGGGCCGGCTGTCCGACCAGCAGGATTTCCCGGGAGACGTGGTCCTGATAGACGGCGTCTGGAAGAGGGGGGCCGCCATTTTCGACGTCCTGGACGATCTCCAAGAGGGCGACCTGATCCTCAAGGGGGCCAACGCCCTGAACCTGGCCCGGCGTCAGGCAGCGGTGCTGATCGGCATCCCCGGGGCGGGACCATCGTCGCCGCCCTGCAGGCCGTGGCCGGCCGGCGGGCAGGACTGATCCTGCCGGTGGGGCTGGAGAAGAGGGTGGACGCCGACCTGTACGAGCTGGCCGCTCGCATGAACGCCCCGGGGGGGTCCGGTCCCCGCTTCCTGCCCATCCCCGCCCCGGCCTTCACCGAGCTCGATGCCCTCGCCCTCCTGGCCGATGTGAGGGCCGAGCTGGTGGCCGCCGGAGGGGTGCTGGGGGCGGAAGGGAGCGTGTGGATTGCGGTGGAGGGCTCCATGGCTGCATGCCAGCGGGCGGAGGAGATCATAAGCAGCGTATCGGCTGAGCCGGACTATGCATCGGGGCTGGCCGGGCCGGCGGGGCAGGTCCAGGAGCCAGCGAAAAAAAGCTGATTCACTGGGCTATAGCACCCGAAACGCTCCCGCCCGTCAGGCCAGGAACCGGTCCTCCCCACGGGCACCGGGGATCGTTTCTTCCTCGTCTCTCCCCCGTTCCTCCCCCGTTGCCCCCCCGGTCCGGCGGCCTCTCACCTGCGGACGAGGATTCTGTCGCCCTCGATCCTGACCTCGTAGGTCCGGAGAGCCCGGGGCGGCTTGACCAGCTTGGCCAGCTTCAGCACCATCCCCGACCAATCGGTCCAGCGAATCACCCGTCCGTCGGTCAGATCGAAGCGTGCGTGATGGCGGGGACAGGTCACCACGGTCCCTTCCAGGGTGCCCCTGGACAGGTCTCCACCCAGGTGGGGGCACCGGCTGTCTGCGGAATAGTACCTGTCGCCCACCCTTGCCAGCAAGAGGTCCTTTCCCTCTGCCCGGACCTTCTTCATGGCCCCGTCTGAAATCTCATCCGTCCTGGAAACCTCGATGAAGTCGCTCATATCCACTCCTCTTCTCTCCCATCATCTCCTCCGGCATATTCCCGGCGCGTCTTCCGGCGTCCATTTCCATCCCGCAAAGAGGTGGGCTGGCGCGGCCTGCTCCATCACGCTGGCCGCTCATGCGTTCACGTATCCCGGGGTGGGGCCTCCGGTCATCCCTGGCGGCACCCACACGAGGTTCGAGTACTTGAAGTACCACATGCCGTTGGAGGGCCGGAAGACGCCTATGTCGTTGCTGTAGCCGTCGCCGTCGAAGTCGCCGGCCACCGGCAGGTCACCGCTGAGGGCCCAGGGGCTCTCCTGGCGGTCGGTGCTCCCGTTGGAGTCGTAATCAAAGTACCAGGTGCGGTTGGAGGCCCGGAACACCCCTACGTCGCCGCATTCCACGTCCCCGTTGAAGTCGCCGGCCACCGGCAGGTCCCCGTTGAAGGCCCAGGGTCCGGACCGCCGGTCGGTGCTGCCGTCGAAGTTGTAGTCGTAATACCAGATGCGGTTGGACGAGCGGAAGGCTCCCAGGTCGTCACGGTCCCCGTCCCTATCAAAGTCCCCGGCCACCACCAGGTCGCCCCTTATGGCCCAGGTGATGCCGGGGAAGGGCGCCGACCAGGCCATCACCCCGGTCGCAGGGTTGTAGTCGAACGAGCCGAAGTACCACCTTCTGGAGGTGCTGTTGAAGATGCCGATGTCGTTTACGTAGCCGTCACGGTCGAAGTCGCCGGCCACAAAGGCTTCACCTCTCGCACCCGGGCCCATCCTGGTGCTGACATCGGTGTTTCCGCTGGCGTCGAAGTCGAAGAACCAGTTCCTCTGGTCGGGCCGGAAGAGGGCCAGGTCGTCCACTATCCCGTCCCGGTCGAAGTCCCCGGCCACCGGAACATCTCCTCGAAGTCCCCAGGGACCGCTGCTCCGGTCCGACTGGGCCAGGGCCGCCGTGGAGCCGGCCAAAATCAGTAAAAAAATAAGCCCGGCCTTGAAAATATGTCCTGATCTGCCACCATCGATCATAATCCCCACCGCCTGCTCTCAATTTCTCTTTAATATATGGGGTTCTATGTGTTATATAGCTTGCTCCGATCCGCAACATTTAGCAATTATAAATTATAAAATCAACCTCTGGAGGCCTGATGCATCTACTTCTCCTTCGGATTCGATCTTTTCTTGCCGGCAAAGAAACACTTTCTCCCCGCCTGGCTCTTCTCTTTATCCCTGGTCAGCATCTTCCCTGGAGATGCTCAAGGGCAAGGAGGCCTACCTGAAGAGGCTGACCACCGGCATGAACATTCGGTCGGCGGAGGTGGGACGGGAGCTGGAGGGAAGCACGCCTCCCTCGGTCTTCATCGGGAGCTGGAACTACCCCCGGGTCTACGCCGGTCCCATGATCGCTCCCCTGCACGGGGATACGGCCTTCATGGACACCCCGGAGTCCTGGATTCCGGGCCGCATGAGCCAGGAGGACATCATCATCTACCGCCTGAACCTGGTGCGGGGAAAGCGGGCGGTCAGGATAGACGACCTGGCCAATCCCCTGGTGGAGAAGCTGCAGGAGATCTCCCTGGCCTCCGGCTCCATCGAGAGCCAGGCCCAGTTCGACGGCATTCCCCGGGGCATGTCCTTCAGCGACCATCACACCCCCCACGGCCCCAGCGCCCTGATCGAGAGGTTTGACATCGGCAACGCCAGGTGGGACAGTGCTCTGGAGAAGGTGTACGGCGACGGCGACCTGCTGGCCGCAGATGCGCTGTGGGATCTGCACCGCCTGAAGGTCCCCTTCTCCCGCATCCAGAAGGCCTTCTCTGTGGGGGCCATAGGCACCGCCAGGAGGAGGCGCCTGGTCCCCACCCGCTGGTCCATCACCGCCTGTGACACCATAATCGGCAACCGGCTGCTAAAGGCGGTCAGGAACTGCGAGGTGCAGGAGGGCTTTCGGGTGCACGAGTTTAGCAGCCTTCACAACTACTACGCCGTGCTGCTCATGCCCACCGCCTGGCAGTACGAGTGGATGGAGGCCTTTTTGCACATCCTGGGCCGGGAGGAGCTGATATTCTCCGACCACGAGTTCAACGGGAAGAAGAGAGGCTACTCCCGGGTCGGCGGCTGCTACTACGCCTGCAAGATGGCGGTGCTGGAGGCACTGGCCCGGGAGCGGATGCAGGCCGGGGCCGTAATCCTGCGGGAGGCCTACCGGGGATACGTGCCCCTGGGAGTCTTCAACGTGCGGGAAAACGTGAGAAACGCCATGCTGCAGCCGGCAACGGAGTTTGACGACCTGAATGGAGCCCTCAGGTACCTCTCCACCAGGCTCAGCCTCCCGGTCTCCAGGTTCATAAAACAGGGGAACCTGCTCCCGGAGCTTCTCCGCTCGAGACAGACCACTCTGGCCAGCTTCTGCCATTTGAAGAAGCCTGCGTCGACCTCTCCACCGGCGGCCTGACCTCCACCACCACCCCCTGGAGCGGAAGGGCGCCCCCTTCTCTCGCCAGTTGTACCATAAGATCTAAGCCCCTTGAACTACAATTAATTTTGATGATCTATTCGTCCCATCGGCCGGAAGGCCTGCCGGTGGTCCCTGCGGCGGAGATCAACAGCCGGATCCGGAGGGGCCAGGCGGTGGAGCAGGACGGCGTCAGGATAGAGGGCGATCTGGAGCTGGCCGGACCGGGCCTGGCTGATGGCGGCGGGGGCCTTTTGCAGGTGGCTTCTCCCCTGACCATCACCAACAGCCTGATCGAGGGCATGGTCTCCTTCAGCCAGGGGGCATTTGGCGGCCCGGTGGACTTCGACGGCACCGCATTTCAGGGGCCGGTGCGGTTCGTCAGCTCCCGGTTCGCCGGAGAAGCATCCTTCGCCGGGGCCAGGTTCGTGGGCGAGGCGGACTTTCAGGGATCGGCGTTCGACGGCCCGGCCCGCTTCCAGGAATCGCGGTTCCTGGGGCTGGCCTCCTTCGAGCAGTCCAGCTTCAACGGTCGCCTCTCCTTCTGGAAGGCCCGGTTCTGCCGGCTGGCCTCCTTCAGAGGTGCGCAGTTCTCGGGCTACGCTTCCTTCTGGGGGGCCAGGTTTGGCGGGCCGGCCTACTTCTATGATTCACTTTTCCAGGGGCAGGCCTCCTTCTGGGCCGCCCGGTTCGACGGTCCGGCGTGCTTTTACCAGTCCGGCTTTCAGGGGGACGTCCACTTCAACGAATCCCGGTTCGCCGGGGATGCGGACTTCCTGCGGGCCACCTTCAGAGGGGACGCCTCCTTCGGCCTGGCTCGGTTCGACGGCCGGGCCTACTTCGGCCGCTCACGGTTCAGCCGGGATGCGGACTTCACCGGCGCCTGGTTCGGGGGAGACGTGGACTTCAGAGAGTCCGAGCTCATCGCCAGCGGCCAGCAATGCCGCCTCTGACCCGGGTGAAGGTTACGCCAGCCGATTGACGGCATTTCGATGTCAGCCGATCATCTCAATAAATTATATATGTCATTCTAACGTCATTAATGTTGGAGGTTTTCTGGATGGCTCGAAAGATGTATAAAATGCTGGAGCTGGTCGGGTCCTCTCCCCTGAGCTGGGAGGACGCCGTCACGAGAGTCATTGACCAGGCCTCAAAGTCTCTCACTCAGCTCAGGGTGGCCGAGGTCAGGGAGCTTGACGCCAGAATAGAGAACGGTCAGGTGACCGAGTACCGGGCGAAGGTGGTCCTCTCTTTCAAGTACGAGGTTGAGCCCGAGACTCTGTGACGTGGGGTCAGGGTGGCGGCAGCAGGGCGGGGTCCAGCAGCGTCTTTTCAAGAATCCGTCTCATGGGCCGCTCATCTTCTGGAACTTCATCCCCGGGACGGCTGCCCGGCGATGCCCGGCGTCTGGGTGCCGGCAGCATCATACGTGTGTCACACTGGATGCTGCTTATGGGGGCACAATCGAATTAGTTAGTGATGTTGGCAGGGCACATGGCATCACATAATTAATATGATATGAGATACATGTACCCTGTGAGACCCAACAA
>JAAEEW010000204.1 GCA_013415595.1 Methanosarcinales archaeon
ATCAATCATTTCCAGCCGGCAACATCCATCCCCGTCCCGAAAGATAAAAGTACTGTCAACATTCATTGAAAAATAAGCCCTGCACCAGGGGTCGGATTGGTGCCAAACCATCACCTCGAGGGTGGCTCGATTGAAAAAAAATCTGCACGTCGCTGTAGGTATTTTCCTCTTGCTGCTTTGTGGTTTAGTCTTGCTGAAGTGCTTTTTTTATGATCCGTATGTCAAGACCCCTCTCTACGACGAGCCCTATGGCTACGGGGTCAAAATGGGAAGCCCGGGCCCGGCCCTCCCCGGGACCGCCGGGGCTCCAATGCTCTCCTACCCAGAAGGCCGTGAGCCCATCTCCGACCGCCAGGCCTGGGAGCGAGCCGGGACCTGCGCCTCCAGCTTCGGCCCCCGAGCCCGTGTCCACAGCCTCATGAAATTTTCCTCCAGCTACTACGCCCGGATAGTGGACGGCCAGACCGGAGAAAACCTGGCCGAGCTGATGGTAGATCGCTACTCCGGAGCCGTCTATCCTGAGCCGGGCCCCTGCTTCGCCCGGGCCGCCTCATCCCGGGAAACGGCCGGGGAGGGTGATGTCCAGCCCTACGACCAGGAGGGGGCACGATCCCGGGCTGACAGCTTCCTGGCCGGCTACTGCCCCGGCTCAAGAGCCCTGGACGGAGAGGACTATCCCGGCTACTACAGCTTCTACTTCGGCCGGCAGGATACGGAGGGGATACTGTCCGTCAACTCCTCGGACGGCCGGGTGTGGGTCCACAGCTGGCACGGCATCTTCCTGGAAGAGGTTTTGGACGGTCGAGAGAAAGAGGGGAGCCCGAAGTGAGAGGATATGAGTAGCCATTAAATCGAAAAGAAAAACCAGGTCCGGAGAAGAGCTTTTTTAATTCCGGCTGTTGTCTTCCCCGGACCTTTCTGCCTGTGATCTATGTTATCTGTGACCTCAGCTACCTGATTGTGACCATCCCTCAGGACGGCGGTACGTACTGCGCCTCCCCTATGATCTTCATGGGTTCATCTATCTGATACCTGGCCCTGATGGGGGCCAGAACCATGCTCCGTGATCCGATGTTCACCTCGTTGGAGGTGTAGTCGTGGTTGCACCGCCGGTCCGTCATCACGATGTAGACACCCTGAGGCGGTGTCTCGCCCTTCTTCACCGCAAACCACAGGCTTTGCAGATTGGACGGGTTCCCCAGAGCGCAAAATCCATAGAGCCGCTTTCCGCTCAGGTCGAAGATATCCACCCAGGTCCGGGAGGACGCGGTGTTCAGGCCGCAGGGCGGCAGATCGGGAGCGGCCTGGAACAGCTCGGCGGGATAGGCGTTCCAGTTGGTAACTGACAGCTTGTACCTGGTGAACTCCCCGGCGCTGGTAGTGTAATCTTCGGTCCCTGTCAGGGTCAGAACGGGGGCCGGCAGGGATGGGTAGCACTCCTGCTGCAGACACTCATGGTAGACGTTGGCCTTGTTCAGCCCGGCCTCGATCATCTGGGGCGTGTTCCAGCCCAGGATGCGGGTTACGTCGTTGTTCCAGGCGTACTGGTAGGCCTCGCCAAAGGACATCCGGCCGTCGCCGTTAGCGTCAGCCGAGGCCACGTTGAAGGCCATGATGTAGCCGTAGACGCTCTCGCTGCCGCTATCTGCCGGGTTGGGGTCCGAGTCTCCGTCCACGTCGCCCCAGGAGGAGGTATCGGAGGAGGCAGAGGTGAAGACCACCCGGTTGACCTCGCCGTCGCCGGTCAGCTCGGTCTCTCCGGCGGCGTAGGTGCCGTCCTTGTACTTGCCGATGAAGCTTCCGCTGTGGCAGGCCTCGATGATGATGGTCATCTCTTTGCAGTTGATCCCGTCCAGCCAGGTGTCCATCTCACTGGCGGAGATGGACCCGCCGTCCGCGGTCCCGGGGACGCAGGAGACCAGGTTCACGTTGCCGTGAGAGCTGTAGAGGATGACCACCTTGTCCTTGACGTCGGCCCGGGCCGCCACCTGATCGATGGCCCAGCGGACGTTAGTCCTGCTTGTCGGCCGGTCCACACCCGTATGGCCGGAATGGGGGCTGACGTAGAAGATGTGATCATCGGGAACCCCCAGGTTCCTGAGGACGCCATACATGCCGTTGGTGTCGTCGTCAAAGGTGTCGGAGATGTCGTCGTACCCGCAGACCAGCACCGCCCAGACGTCGCAGGTGATCAGCGGCTGGATGTTCCCCAGCTGGCTCCATAATCCCGAGGCAAGGCTAAGCTGCTGCTCAGCTGCTGGCTTGCGGTAAAAGGTGATCATGGCCGTATCGGTCCTCAGGGACTCCTTGTCGAAGAGCGCCTCTTCGTTGACCTTCGGCCACCAGTCGGTATTCATCTCCTGCCTCTCTCCGGTGGCCGCGTCCACCAGGACCAGCTTGACCGGATGAGCGAAGTGGGCTCCCGGCAGCTCGTCGATCATGAACAGCCAGCTCGGATTCTGAGCCACCAGCTTTCTGGAGGCCTGGCCGGGCGGGACGTAGGCCGCCTCTACCACTGCCCCCTGGGTAAGCATCTCTCCATGCTGCAGCACCCGCAGGCCCTTGCTCTGGTCGGCTCTATCCCAGAAGGGTGTGACCACCGCGTCCTGGACCAGGGTGGCGGCGTTCTCCTTGCTCATCAAAGACGCACCGCCCACGCCAGCCAGACTCGGAGCGGTCTGGAGCATCTCCGCCCTCTCCAGCACGGGGCTGGCGGCAATCGTATCTGCCGTTCCCAGGGCGTCGGCCCTGGCCAGGAGCTGCGGGGAGACTCCCGGAGACGGGCCAGCCAGGCACAGCAGCAGCAGACAGATCGCCGCCGTCCGGGTCATGGCAGGCAATAACATTCGAAATGTTTTCAATTCCATCGTCAATACCTCCCTTGCCCTGAAAAGAATGAAGCCTTTCCAGAGGGGGGGAGAAAGGTCAATCCGGCGTGCCACTCCCGTCAGGAGGGACCGCTCAAACTAAGGCCATCCTCACCGCCCCCATGCGCTATCATTTCACGCTTCGGGCTCCTCCTCAAAGATTATGGTCTCCGGGTCCTCTCTCGCGGCCTCATCGCTGAAGACAGGCTCAGCCAGGAGCGGCCACCACTGGGCATCCATGCTCTGGATCTCTCCGCTGACCGCGTCGAGAACCGCTATTATCGTCGGGTGGGCATAGTGGGCTCCTGGAGCCAGGTCCAGGAAGAATAGCCAGCTAGCGTTTTCGCAGACCAGGACGGAAGCATTCGATGTTCCGTCTACCGCCGCCACTCGCACTTCGGTGCCGGCGTCCAGCAGCTCCGGGTACTGGTTGACCCGCAGGCCCATATTGACCTCCCGATTCTCGGTCACGTTCCTGACCAGGGTGTCGATGATCATCCGGGCAGCATCGTCTCTGGAGATCAGAGATTGGCTGGCGTTATCATCTGCAAGATCCTCAGCCGGCTCAATTGCTGGGACATTTGCCGGATCTTCTGCCAGGTCCTCTGCCAGGTTCTCTGCCTGAGCTTCAGCCAGGGCAGAAGGAATGCATAGACCGAAAATGGCCACCAGCATCAGCAGCATGCTGCCGGTCCAAAAAAAGTTCCTAGTCCATTTTTCAGAATTCTGATTAAGAATCATAGTTACGCCCCTGATCTAACGGCACTGCTGAAGATAAATAACTTATGATGACAGTTCCGCCGGAGGCGGATGCCATTGGACCGCTATTGGACAGCCATCGGATTGCCATCGGACCGCCATGGTCCGGGCCGCCGGGAATTATGCAGGACTGGACTCTCTGGCAACCGCCCCGTCTCAGGGCGGTATCCCTGGCCCGCGTTCAACCTCTTCCCGTCGTCCTCCTAGTCGTTCTCGCCGATTGGCCAGGCATCCTGGCTATGCTCCTGGCAGCCAGCATCCCGGTGGAGAAGGCAGCCTGCAGATTGTAGCCGCCGGTGTCTCCATCCACGTCCAGCACCTCGCCCACCAGGTAGAGCCCCGGCACCAGACGCGACTCCATGGTCCGGGAATTGACCTCCCGCAGGTCCACCCCGCCCCGGGTGACCATGGCCAGGTCATAGCCGCCAAGGCTCGAGATCTCCAGGGGAAGTCCGGTCAGATTATCCAGCAGGGCGATTCGCATCTGCCTGGTCAGCTGAGCGCATTGCAGCCCTTCCGGAATTCCCGAGATCTCCAGAATTTTGGAAATCAGCCTGCCGGGAATGGATGGGCGAGGGGATGGCGGGGACGATCCTGGGGATGGAGAAGAGCCGGAGCCCTGGCAGGAGCCGTCGGACCCTGAGGATGAGGAGGTGCGCGGGGACAGGCAGGAATCTGAGAGCGGGGAGGAATCTGAGAGCGAGAGGGGACGGGAGGCAAAGAATGCCGGCGGCAGATCGCCCAGCATCGTCTTTATGCTACTGCTTCCCATCTCGCCTGCGTTCTTCAAGAGCCAGGCTTCCAGCTCCTGGCGTCTCCCCGGCCGGATGAATGACAGCCGCAGGACGTGGCCAGGGGCCAGATATCGGGAGAAGTCCAGGATGGCCGGGCCGGATAGCCCCTGGTGGGTGAAGAGCAGGTCGGCGCAATAGGTCCTCGTGGTCTTCGAATCAGGCTGCGATCCCTTCGAATCCTGCAGCGACACCAGCAAATCGGGAACGGAGACTCCAGCCAGATCGGCAAAGGGATAGTCCTTGATGTAGACCGGGGTCAGGGCCGGCCCGGGCTCTACGATGGCGTGTCCCAGATCCCTGGCGAACCGGTAGCCGTCCCCTGTCGATCCCGTGGCCGGGTAGGAGCACCCCCCGGTGGCAATGACCAGCAGGGGTGAAGAATAGATTTCATCCCCGGTGACCACTTTGAATCCCTGTTCATCTCTGGAGACCGATAGCACCTTCTGGCCGCAGCAGATGCTTACCTGGCGGGCCCGGCACTCCTGCAGAAGGACGTCCAGGACGTCCCTGGATCTCCCGGTCCGGGGAAAGATCTTGCCGCTCTCTTCCTCGATCATGGATAGTCCCTTTCCGGCAAAGAAAGAGATCAGATCGCGGTTGGTGAAGCCCAGGAGGGCCGGGCGCAAGAACCGGCCGCCCTCTCCGTAATGACTGAGGAATTCTCTGATCTCTCCGCTATGGGTGATGTTGCAGCGCCCCTGGCCGGAGATCAGGAGCTTACGGCCCGGGGAGCTCTTCTTCTCCAGAACGACAATGTGCGGACGCTGATTTTGATCATGATTGGAGCTTGCAGAATTTATGGCGGCAAATAGCCCGGCTGGCCCGGCTCCGATGATTATCAGATCTGCCTCTTCAGGGCAGGCTCCCTCTCTCCTGGCAGAGGGCCTGATCCGGGACGATGTCATGGGGCATCTCCAGTCATCAACGATGCCCTTAATCCCTCCCCGGTGATGAACCTGGCCATCGAATCCCGGAGATAAGCGACAATTCAAGAATAGCGGTTCAAGATTCGGGGCCTATGCCCCGTGGTTGGCATGAGGCCCTCCGCCCCGTTCATCTCATCAAACATTGTAATAATACAATATTATATTCTTGATGATCTCCGCCTGGGAAGGCCGGCAGAGCCGCCCCCCCCGGCGGCGGCCTACCTCTTGTCCCGGAAGGTCAGCTTCATCTCGTAGACGTCGGAGTCCTTGACCTTCTCCACCTCGAAGCCCATCTTCTCGAATAGCCGGAATACGGGGTCGTTGTCCACCAGCACATCGGCGGTGAATCCCAGCACGCCGTTCTTCTTCGCCAGGTAGGTGATGTAGTTCAACAGCTCCATGCCCACCCCATGCTTCTGGTACTGATCCCTCACCAGTAGCCCGATCTCGGCAGTGTGCAACCCGCCGTTGATCTCGTACTGGCCCATGCCGATCACCGTCTCCTTGCCCTCGGTGGCCACCACCGCCAGGATCAGTATCTTCCTGGTGTAGTCGATGACCGCCAGTTGCTGGAGCATCTCGTGGGGGACGTCCTTTCTGACCGAGAGGAACCGGTAGTAACGGCTCTGCTCGGAGAGTGAGTAGAGGAAGTCCTTTAAGAGCGGCTCGTCGCTGAACTTCACCGGCCTCAGCAGGATGTTCAGCCCGGACTTGGTGGTGCGCCGCGTCTCCAGGGACTCGGGATAGATCCCTCTCTCTCCGGGGATGAAGGCCTGGTCCTCGAAGATCAGGCCCAGCTTCTTGGCCTCCTCGATCAGCCAGGGCTGGAAGCTGGGGTGGGCGATGGCGATCAGGTCCATGGCCCGCTCCCGGATGTTCTTTCCGTGCAGGTAGGCGATGCCAAACTCGGTGACCACGTAGTGCACGTCTCCCCGGGTCAGGGTGACCCCGGCCCCCTCCTTCAGGAAGGGCACGATGCGGGAGATGTGGCCCTCGTTGGCGGTGGAGGGCAGGGCCAGGATGGTCTTGCCGTTAGGCGCCAGGATGGCTCCCCGCATGAAGTCCGCCTGGCCGCCTACGCCGCTGTAGAATGATTTGCCCATCGACTCCGCCGTGGCCTGGCCGGTCAGGTCGATCTCCAGGGCGGAGTTGATGGCGATCATGTTCCTCTGCCTAGCGATCACCAGGGGGTTGGTGGTGTAATCGATGGTCCGAAACTCGATGGCCGGATTGTACTGCAGGTAGTCGTAGGTCTCCTTATTGCCCATGCAAAAGGTGGCCACGGTCTTGTGCTGGTCCAGAGTCTTCTGGGTGTTGTCCACCACTCCCCGCTTCATCAGGTCCACGATGCCGTCGGTGAGAAGCTCGGTGTGCACTCCCAGGTTCTTCTTGTCCTGCAGGTTGGAGAGGACGGCGTTGGGGATGCTGCCGTAGCCCACCTGGATGGTGGAACCGTCCTCCACGATGCGGGAGACGTAGCGACCGATGCTCTGGGCCAGGTCGCCGGGGACGGTCTCCCGGTACTCCAGCAGGGGCTCGTCGTGCTGGACCACGTACTCCACGTCGTCGATGTTGATCAGAGAGTCCCCGTGCACCCGGGGCATGAATGAATTGACCTGGGCGATGACCAGAGAGGCCTTCTCCGTGGCCGCCTTGACGATGTCCACGCTTATTCCCAGGCTCATGTCCCCGTTCTCGTCGGGTGGGGAGGTCTGGATGAGGGCCACGTCCACGGGGATGATCTCCCGGTAAAAGAGGCTGGGTACTGATGAGAGGAAGATGGGGGTGTAGTCGGCGGCCAGGCGGTTGACCGCCTCCCTGGTGCTCTCCCCGATGAAGAAGGAGTTCAAGCGGAAGTTGAGCTTGAACTTCTCGTCGGTGTAGGGGGCCACCCCCAGGGTCCAGACGTGGATCAGCTCGGCATCGAAGTAGGCGGTAGGATAACGCTTTGCGTTCTCCACCAGCAGGCTCACCAGGTGCTGGGGCTCGCCGCAACCGGTTCCGATGAAGATCCTGTCGCCGGGATGGATGTGGCTGAAGATCATCCGCTCTGATGCCAGCTTCTCGGGCCATCTCTCCTTAATTAAATCAATATTATTGCTCTCCTGGGCCATTTCTCCAACCTACTTCTCCTCGGTTCGTGATTTGAAATCCAGGGATGACGTCCTCTAGGCAGAGGGGCAATCCTCAAAAATTCCTAGGTCATGTTACATCAGGATGGTATTTATTTCTGTTGTCTGCCGCATTATGAATAATTATTAGTTTAAAATCCCCCGGTCGAAGGATATAGCGAAGGATACAGTGGAGACGACGGGAGTGCAATCACCTGGATTAGCCCCTGGACATTGTCCGGGTGGCCATGTGAACGGGGACAACGGAGGGCGGGAGGAAATGGGGATTTAGGAAGGAAGGGAGGGTGGAAGGAAGAGTCGAATGGAAGGAGAAAAGGACGGAGGAAGGGAAGGAGAGAGGGGAAGGAGAAAGGAGAAGGCAGAAATGCCCACTTCATCCCTGGCCGACGATCTTCCCGTCCCTGAGGGTGAGAGTCCTCCCGGCCAGCCGGGCCAGCTCCGGGTTGTGGGTCACGGTCAGCAGGGTGATGCCCTTCTCGTTTAGCTCCTGGAATAGCTGGTAGATCCGCCGGGCCGTCTCCGAATCCAGGTTTCCCGTGGGCTCGTCGGCCATGATGATCCGGGGATCGTTGACCAGGGCCCGGCCAATGGCCACCAGCTGCATCTCCCCACCGCTGAGCTGCCCGGGAAGGTGCTCCGCCCGGTCCTGCAGTCCGACCAGGGCCAGGATCTCCTCTATCCGGCCCGGGGAGACCTTCTTTCGGGAGAAGAGAAGGGGCAGCTCGATGTTCTCCCGGGCGGTGAGGGTAGGCATGAGGAAGAACCGCTGGAACACAAAGCCCATATTCTCCCGCCGCAGGCTCACCAGATCCCGCTCCTTCATGCCCCGGGTCTCAGTCCCCAGGATCTTCACCATGCCGCTGGTGGGTGCGTCCAGGCAGCCGAGGACGTTTAGCAGAGCGGTCTTGCCTGAGCCGGAGGGGCCTACCAGGGCAATGAACTCCCCGGCCTGGACCTCCAGATTCACGCCCTTCAGGGCATAGATCTCCTCTCTTCCCCGCCGGTAGACCTTGGTCAGGCCGGAGGCCTCGATGATGCTCATTCCATCCCACCCCTGATGGCCTCCATGGGGCTGGTGCGGGAGGACTTCACCGCCGGATAAAGGCCGCATATCAGCCCCATGAGGACGGAGAAGAGCAGGCAGAATGCCAGCAGTGCCGGATCGGCAAAGAGAAAGCTTCCCCCGGGGGCGTAGGGGAGCCAGGACTTGACCAGGGACTCGATCAGCCCCGATCCCACCAGGGAGGCCCCCACTCCCAGAAGTCCGCCGGCTGCGGTCAGGAATACGGTCTCGGCCATGACCATCCGGCCGATGTCCAGGCCGGAGGCCCCTATGGCCTTCATCATGCCGAACTCCTGGGCCCGCTCGTTGATGGACATGAGGAGGGTGTTCAGGATGCCAAAGGCGCTGATCACCAGGGCCACGGCTATAACCGAGAGCAGCAGAGTCCTGGCCGACGCCGCCAGGTTCATGATGGTGCCGGTGATCTGGGCCATGGTCACCACCTGGACGCTGGGGATCTTCTCCATCTCTCCGGCTATGCGGGAGATCTCCCGCACGTCCTCCACCTTCACCGCCACAGTGGTTATCCGGTCCTGCTTCCTGAAGATCCGCTGGGCCTCGGCCAGGGGCAGGAAGTGGAACTGGTCGTCCTGCTCTCCCGTCCTGTCCAGGATGCCCACTATCTGGAACTCTTCTCTTTGCGGTCCGAAGGGGATCTTCTGGCCCACGGTCAGGTTCTCCTTCTCTGCCAGGCTATGTCCCACCATTATCACCCCGGCCTCGTCGTCGGAGAAGAAGCGGCCTTCCACCTTCCACCAGGGCTTGAGCAGCAGGGTCTCGTTGATGCGCACTCCGTAGACCACGTGGGGCGACCCAGAGACGTAGAACTGGTGAAGGAGCATGGGCGAGGCGATCTTTATCCCATCGATCTCCCTCACCGAGGCGAGGTCCTGGGCGGAGAGGTACTTGGGAATGACGCCGCCGTGCATGATCAGGGAGGCGGCCTCGTAGGGGCAGCCCTTGGGCACGGCCAGGAGGTGCACTCCCAGGCTGTCGATCTCCCGGTTGAGCTGGGACTCGTAGCCGGAGTTGAAGGAGAGCAGGCTGAACAGGAGGGAGATGGCCACCGCCACCCCCAGCACGGTGAGGGCAGTCCTGCCCTTTCGTCGCCCCAGGTTCCTGGCGGCCAGGGTCACGAAGTTCATCTGTAGACTTCTCCGTCGATGAGGACTATCTCTCCCAGGATGTAGGGCTCGTCGTCCTTGATGTCCACCTGGCCGTAGACCCGGGCTTCAAAGCCACCCTTCCTGGGTATGGCGAAGTTGTTGGGATTGAGGTCAACATAGATGCTGCCGGCTGTGTCCTCCAGGATGAACCAGCATCCTGCACTGCACTCCATGACTATCTCCCCTTCTACCACCACCCTTTGGCCCTGGTAGCCGGAGGGGTTCTGCATGATCTCCTCGATGCTGGTCTCTTCCAGGCTCAGCTCTTCAGGACCCTCTGCCAGGGCGGAGACGGAAATGGCCGTCAGCCCCAGGATGAATATTGCCATTGCGGCTTTGAATATGTCAGTGGTTCTCGTAAGCGTCAACCCCTGAATCTGAAATCCGAATATAACAATTGTGAACACCAGGCTAAC
Source organism: Methanosarcinales archaeon (assembly GCA_013415595.1). Taxonomy (GTDB): domain Archaea; phylum Halobacteriota; class Methanosarcinia; order Methanotrichales; family Methanotrichaceae; genus JAAEEW01. The sequence goes on from JAAEEW010000204.1 coordinate 10,124, forward strand.
AATTGTTAACCTATAAAAATCTATGGATTCGGGATTCTGTCATGTTTTCGGTAGTCGTAAAAACAAACGTCATGACATTGAGTAGTGTTATGAATTTTTATTTTTAGATCTCAAATAGATCTATAACCTATCCATGTCCCTTTATCAATCGGCCTCAGTGGTTCGATCACTCCCCGGAAGTCCTACATGCGTATCCCTCCTCCCTCCAGCGGCTTCCGGATCCTTGCCTGCAGGTATGCCAGGACGGCTGGGGCCCTTTTCCTCCCGGACTTTTGCATAGCAGCATCAATCAATTTGTATTGAAATCTATCTTTATCCGCTGTAATTATGCTTAATCCAAATTTTATGGCAGCAATCTACTTAATCCTGGGACTACTATTATCTGATTGATGAATTCCTTGAGAACCGCACTCTGTCCCCGGACCCGGAACCCCTGGGGAAGCGATCTGCAGACCTGGCCGGCGAGGCTCCTGGAGCTGCATGCGGCCAGGGAGATCCTGGCGGAGGTCTTCGACATCACCTCTGCCGAGGTGGAGGAGATGATCAGACTGCGGCTGGCTGTGGAGACCTGAGCCAGTCAGCAGCCAGGCCCTTTTTTCCTGATCTTCAATTCAGAGTTCGCCGTGTGCTCGCTGCAATTTAGCCGACAGCTGTTCATGGGCACAAAAACCGCGGCCGCCTTCTTCCCTCAGCCCTCGCCTGCAGGCTCCCTGGTTCCCGGTCGGCCAGGCCCTCCACTTCCATGCCCTCTTCCGGAGAAGCATCATGAGGCGCCGCCTCTGGCCGGCCTCAGGATCTTTCTGGCTGTCCCCTGCTTCTACCTCCATGGCCAGCTTGTCGGGATTGCGGGCGATTAGGATGGAGAAATCACCAGGCTGCGGGCTGACTCCTCCGGAAGGGCTCTTCAGGCCTCGAGGAGACCTGGGCCCGAAGGCATTAATGTCCCCAAACACTTGCACAAGCATGTCGCAAAGTACGTCGTCAGGCATATCTATGAAGGCTCCAGTCATCTCCGATATGCCCGAATTGACATTGGATCGACAAAATTATATCCAGTGATAGTTTATTCATAATTGCGAATGAAAGAGTGCTAAAGATAGTAATAGTAATAATAAATATATAGTAATAATAAGATATCATGAAAATAAAATCCCCGTGCGAAGAGGTGGTGTGGAACGTCCTGCCGGCCATCAGGGCTGCGCTGGCGGAGGAACTGGTCAAGAGGGATCTCTCCCAGAGGGAGGTCTCCGAGCTCCTCGGAATAACTCCTCCCGCCGTCTCCCAGTATGTATCAAAGAAGCGAGGCTACAGCATCCAGTTCCGGCAGGACGTGAAGGAAGCCATCGAGAGCCTGGCCGACGACCTCAAGGAGCGCCGGGTGGACGACCTGATGGAGAGGATGTGTCAGATCTGCCGCTCGCTGCGAGAGGAGGATTCAAGCACCGGCGCCTGCGATTGTCGCCAACCCTGACCAATGGTCCCGGCTGGACGGGGGCCTGGACAGGAGCACCCCTACCTCCCCGGCCCCGGTTATGCCGCACGGATCAAGAAGGGATCAAGAAGGATAAATTGCCGATGAAGGAAGGGATGAACAGAGGATGGTCATAGCATGAAGAGGGGCCATCATCTGAAAACGCCATCCCAGTCAAATAGAACAGAATCTCCAAAGGTGGTTTCCTGCTCAAGAAGACCGATTGCCTTCGATTTGACGACGGCCGGGTCAGCCGGTCGGATCACGAGGTGGTAGAGGAGGTGCCTCTCTCCATCTTCATCAACGGCCGGCATTACTCCACGGCCATGATGAGCCCGGGGATGGAGAGGGAGTTCATCATGGGCCATCTTTTCTCAGAGGGGATGGTCAGGAACCTGGACGAACTCATCTCCCTGGATCTGGAGGGCCAGATCGCCCGGGCCATGGTCCATAGCCCCGTCCGGGCCATGGCTCCCAGGAAGGCCATAGTCAGCGGCTGCGGTGGAGGCAGCTCCTTCCTGGATCCGGCCGGGCTTCCCCGGATTGAGTCTCATCTGGCGGTGGACCCGGACGACATCCTGGCGGCGGTGGCTGCCATCTCCTCCTCCGACCTGCACCGGGCTGCCGGAGGGACCCACTCGGTGGGGCTGTTTTCCCAGGGCGGTCAGGCGGCGATCATCGCCGAGGACATCGGGAGGCACAACGCCCTGGACAAGGCCATCGGCCACTGTTTGAGCCACGATCAGCCCCTGGAGG
>JAAEEW010000205.1 GCA_013415595.1 Methanosarcinales archaeon
CGCTGGATCCAGGGGGGAAGCCTGTGCCCCTGTGCAGATGAATATTATTACTATCGGACAGATCAAAAGTTTTCCAGTTATCATGTATTTCCGTTTCCATCCCGGTCTTTATAATTTAATTTGGTGTGTACCTCTATAAAAACATCCCCGGAAATTTGAAAAATGAGCTGCTGTCCTTCCAGGATCTCCCGCAACCGTCTACAATCCCCTCTCCCCGCTCCTCCCGGCTGGGAGGCAAAACTCTAAAATAACATGTCGAAGTGGGCTATGAAAAACCAATGCCAGGAGGACTGTAGCCGTTGTTCAAGTCTGATTCGCCAGTGGGCATAGACGATCTATCCGTCTACGTACCGGAGCTCTTCGTATCCACCACCGGGGAGTTCGCCGTCAAGAGGGGCATCGAGCCGGCCAAGCTGGCCCGGGGAATCGGCATCGAGCGGATGGCCATCCCCGACGCCCACGAGGACGCTGCCACCATGGCCGCCATGTCCGCCCTGGAGCTGATGAGACGCAGCGACCTTAGGCCCGAGCAGGTGGGAAAGATTTACGTGGGCACCGAGTCGGCGGTGGACGAGGCCAAGGCCATAGGCACCTACGTGATCGGCATGCTGGAGAAGGTCTACGGCCCGGGGTCGTTCCAGGAGTGCTCCACGGTGGAGTTCAAGTCCGCCTGCATCGGCACCACCTACGCCCTGGAGAACATGTCCTACTGGCTGGCCCAGGAGGAGCAGGACCAGGTGGGCCTGGTGGTGGCCAGCGACGTGGCCAGGTACGATCTGTGCTCCTCCGGGGAGTACACCCAGGGGGCAGGGTCGGTCTCCCTCCTGGTGAGACACCGTCCCCGCCTGCTGGCCTTCGAGGGGATCTTCGGAGCCTTCACCCGGGACGAGAACGACTTCTTCCGGCCCATCGGGGAGAGGACGGCGGTGGTCAACGGCAAGCACAGCAACGACTGCTACCTCATGGCTGTGGACGGGGCGTTTGCCTCTTTTGAGAGGAAGGCCCGGAGGGGGGGGCTGATCGACCCCGGCCTGGGGGAGTGCCCCACCGATTACGTCCAGCACATCCTCTTTCACCTGCCTTACCCCCGGATGGCAGAGTACGCCGCAGCGTCCTTATTCCGCCAGGAGTGGCGGGGGCTTTCCCGCTGGCGGGAGCTGGAGGGAGAGATCGGCCCTGAGCCCCGGGTGGAGGACTATGCCGACGGAGGCGACTATGCCCGGGCAGACTTCGAGTTCAGGAAAAAGTTCACCCGGTCGGAGCTCTTCATGCAGGCCTTCAGGTCGAAGGTGGAGGGCTCCACATCGATCTCCAGGCAGGTGGGAAACATCTACACCGGCTCCATCTACCTGGGCCTGGCCAGCCTGCTGGAGTCCGGAAAGCTCTCCCCCGGGGAGCGGGCCTGCTTTGGCTCCTACGGCAGCGGCTGCTCGGCCCTGGTCTTCTCCGCCCTGGTCCAGCCGGGCCTGGGATCGGTCCCCTCCACCGGCATACTGGAGCGGCTGGCCGCCCGCCGGGAGATCTCCCTGGCCGAGTACGAGCAACTGCACGAGGGCAGGAGGAAGGAGAGCATCATCCCTCCCCGGGAGGAGTTCGCCCTTCTGAGGGTGGACGAACAGGGATACAGGCACTACGATTTCGTAAGGTGATCCTGGCAGAGTACCTGCCGGATATCCTGCAACAGCCAGAGAACCCTGCCAGATGCCCTGCCAGAAAATCCTGCCGCAGTCCCTGATGGGAATCCTTCCAGAAGGCCGGCTATGCGTCTGCGGCAGGGGTCTACTGGCTCCAATTCATCCGGGCTTCCAGAGCCCTTCTCCAGAGTCATGGCTGCCGGGTCCCGCATCTGCGGTCAGCAATGGGTTAATATCCCGAAGAATTGAGAAGTATCCTGGAATGAAGCCCATCCCGGAGGACGATGAAAGACGATGAAGGCGCGGGCTATGTGCTTTTCATAGTCACCCTGGCCTCCTTCCTTCCCGCCTTCGTCAGCTCGGCTATCAACGTCGCTCTGCCGGCCATCGGCCGGGATTTCTCCATGGACGCCGTCCTCCTGGGCTGGGTGGTTACCTCCTACCTGCTGGCCATGGCCGCCTTCCTGGTGCCGGTGGGCCGGCTGGCCGACATCCACGGCCGAAAGAGGGTCTTCTTCTGGGGCATGCTCCTCTTCACCGCCTTCTCCCTGCTCTGTGCCCTCTCCAGTTCCGGAGCACTGCTGATCTCCTTCCGGTTCCTGCAGGGGGTGGGAGCGGCCATGGTCTTCAGCACCGCCGTGGCCATCCTGACCGCCGTCTACCCGCCGGGAAAGAGGGGCTGGGCCCTGGGCATCAACGTGACCGCAGTCTACGTGGCCCTATCACTGGGGCCCTTTTTAGGCGGCTTTCTCACCCAGTACCTGGGCTGGAGGAGCCTCTTTCTGATCAACGTGCCGGCAGGCCTCATAGTCATGGCTTTGATCTTCTGGAGGCTGGAGGGGGAGTGGACCGAGGCCCGGGGGGAGCGCTTTGACGTAGCCGGCTTCCTGGTCTACTTCTCCTCCCTGGTGGCCCTGATGTACGGCTACACTCTCCTTCCGGCACCGTCTGGCGGGGCGGTGATGCTCCTTGGCCTGGGAGGAATGGTCCTCTTCTACCGGCTGGAGTCGCGGTCCACTGCTCCCATTGTCAACTTCCGCCTCTTCCGGGAGAACCGGGTCTTCGCCCTGTCCAACCTGGCCGCCCTGATCAACTACAGCGCCACCTTTGCCGTGGGCTTCCTCCTTAGCCTGTACCTGCAGTACGTCAAGGGATTCGACGCCCAGGGGGCCGGGCTGATCCTGGTGGCTCAGCCCCTGGTCCAGGCCCTCATCTCCCCCTCGGCGGGAAAGTTGTCCGACCGGGTGGAGCCCCGGTTCGTGGCCTCTGCCGGAATGGCCCTCACGGCGCTGGGCCTGCTGCTCATGACCCTGCTGGACGGCAGCACCGGGCTATTTTTCGTCGTCGGAGCCCTGGTGGTCATCGGGGTGGGGCTGGCCCTTTTCTCCTCGCCCAACACCAACGCCGTGATGAGCTCGGTGGAGAAGAGGCACTACGGGGTGGCCTCGGGGATGGTGGCCACCATGCGCTCCCTGGGCATGATGCTGAGCATGGCCATCGTCATGCTGGTCTTCTCCCTGGTGGTGGGCCGGGTGCAGATCGAGCCGGAGAACTACAGCCTGTTCATAAAGAGCATCAGGATACTGTTCTCCATCTTCGTGGTTCTGTGCATCGGCGGGACCCTGGCCTCCCTGGCCCGGGGAAAGATGCAGAGGGACCGGTCTTCACGGTGATGAAATCGATTTTCTCACCTGGTCCAGCAGGCACTCCCGGGGCTCTTTCTCCCCTCTCATCCTCAGGAACACCGGGGCTCGCATGTGGCCGTCTGGAGTCAGCTCCAGGGCCGTCACCTCCACCACCATCTCCGGCTTCAGCCACCTGACGCCCGGCGTCGGCGGAGGACGGGCGAAGGGGGAGACCTCCGTCTCTTCAAAGCCGGAGACGATCTCCTTCAGCTCCCCTTCTGAAAATCCGGATCCCACCCGTCCCAGGTAGACCAGCTCTCCACTGGAGTTGTAGGCCCCGGTCAGCAGGCCGCCGAAGTAGGGCTCTCGCCGGCCCTTCCCCGGGATGTAGCCTCCCACCACCAGGTCGGCAGTCAGCTTCTTCTTGATCTTGACCCAGTCCGGGCTTCTGGTTCCCGGCTGGTAGGGGCTGGACAGGCGTTTGGCCACCACCCCCTCCAGACCCATCCTGGCCGCAGCCCCGAAGTAGGCCTCCCCATCTTCATCCAGGTAGTCGGTGATCACCAGCCGGTCGTCCTCCTGCAGCACCCGGGAGAGGATCTCCTTTCGCTCCTGCAAAGGCCTGGCCATCACCTCCTGGCCCCCGGCCCACAGGATGTCGAAGACGATGTAGGTAGCCGGCCTGCTCTCTGCCAGGTACTCGATTCGCAGGGGTCTGGTCTGGTGCACCCTCACCTCCAGTCCTCCGAAGTCCGGCAGGCCGCCGGAGAAGACGGCGATCTCCCCGTCCAGAACGCAAGCCTGGCAGGCCCCCTTCTTCAGGGAGGCCATGATCTCGGGATAGCGGGGGGAGATGTCTGTCAGCCTCCGGTTTTGCAGCACCACCTGTGAGGAGACGTGGGCTATGCACCTCGTGCCGTCGATCTTGGGCTCGAATATCCACCCCGGGGCGGAGAAGGGCTGGCCGGAGACCGCCAGCATGGGCCTGATGGGCTGGACGGACTCAATCGACCTGATAGACTTGATAGACCTGATGGGCTTCATGCTCTTCTTTCCGGGCAGGGTCCGCCTTGGGATAGCCATCCCTCCCCGCCTCACTTCAGGGACCTGGCGGTCTCCTTCAGGGCGGCCATCAGGTCTCTGGCCTCTCTCCGGGGCCTGGCCTTCTTCCTGATCTCCACCACCTCCCGGCCCACCCGGGAGGCCACCAGGGCGTCGATCCTCTCCCGGTAGCGGTCGTGGTAGACGCTCAGGTCCAGATCCCCGGTCAGCCGGTTCACGATCTCCATGGCCAGCTCCATCTCCTTCTCCCCCGGCTCCGGCAGTTCCTTTAGCTCCTGAAAGGCGGATGGGTCCAGGACCTCGTCGGCGTAGCGAAGGGTGGTGGCCACTATGGCCTTCTGGTAGTAGTGGACCAGGACCACGTGCTCCCGGGAGCTGATGGTCATGCGGCCGATGGCCGCCTTGCCGGTCTTCTCCATCACCTTCTTCAAAAGGGCGTAGGCGCTCTCCGACCGGTCCGGGATGAGCAGGTAGGTGCGGTCGAAGTGGTGGGGATCGATCTGGAAGAAGTTGACGAACCGGTCCAGGTCGATGACCTTGCTCGACTCGGGCCTGGCCGCCTCAATCTCTTTTTTTTCCAGGGCCAGGTACCGGTCCCTGTCCAGGGGGTAGCCGTAGATGATCTCGCTCTGGCTGACCTCGTCTCCCTCCTGGCAGAACTTCCGGTAGGAGATGGGGGTCTTGCACTTGCGGTGGAGCATGCGAAAGCTGGTCCGCTTGTCCCTGGTTATGGGCAGGGCTTTGACCGGGATGTTCACCAGGCCGATGCTCAGGCTGCCGGACCACACCGTCCGGGGGAGGATAGGGACCTCCTGTTCTCCCTTTTCCTCTTTATCCTGATCTTCCAGCAGCGCGACCTCGTCCATATTATGATAAATAGGCCTCAAATATACAAAAAATTTTGGTCCGGCGCGTTGGATAGAGCGGGCCCATCAGCTCGCCTGCCCGGGGCCGGCCGCCGGGTTTGCGGGGATGGGATTTCTTCCGAAAAGTATTACGGCCAGGAAGGGCCAAAATATCATGGATTGATCATGAGCTTTAACACAACCTTCGGCAGGACCGGTCGGGAGGTCACCCGGGTGGGGCTGGGTGGAGAAGGGGTGCTACGCACCTTTGGCCGGGAGGAGGAGGCCCTGGCGGTCATCGGAGAGTCGGTGGCCCAGGGTATCGGCTACTTCGACTCGGCCCGGGTCTACGCCGGGTCGGAGGGCTACTACGGCCTGTTCTGGCCGGAGCACCCATCCCAGCGGGCCGGGGCCTTTCAGGCCAGCAAGTCCGCCAGCCGGGACCGGTCCGGAGCCCTGGCCGACCTGGAGACCACCCTGTCCATGATGGGGCTGGACCACCTGGACCTGTGGCAGATCCACGACCTCAGAACCTGGCAGGACGTGCGGGAGGTCGAGGCTCCCGGCGGGGCCCTGGAGGCCTTCCTGGAGGCCCGGGAGCAGGGCCTGACCAGGCACATCGGGGTCACCGGCCACCACGATCCGGCGGTCCTGACCCACGCCGTGCAGAGCTGGGACCTGGACTCGGTCCTCCTGCCGGTAAATCCGGTGGAAGGCCTGCTGGGCGGCTTTCTCACCAGCACCCTGCCCTCAGCCCGGGAGCGGGGCATTGCCGTGGTGGGCATGAAGGTCCTGGGAGCGGGGCACTACCTCAATCCCCGGGCCGGAGTGACCCCGGAGCTGCTGGTCCGCTACGCCCTCACCCAGGAGGCCACCCTGGTGACCGTGGGCTGCTCCAACCCCCGGGAGGTGCAGGCCCTGGCCCGGACTGGGCGGGAGTTCCAGCCCCTCCCGGAGAAGGAGGAGGCCCGGCTGCTGGAGGCATTCCGGCCATACGCCCGCAAGCTGGCCTACTACCGGGGAGTGATTTGAGGGGCCGGGCGCTTTAGAGGATCTGAGCGACCGGGAGACGTCTCCAGGACCCCAGGGAGAGCTTGCCCCGGGAGAACTTATTTGTCTCTTGCCGTAAAAAAATGTAGATGTGAAATTGCCCGAGGGAATGGTGAAAGAGAATGGATCATGGAGATCGCACCTTCTGTCTGATGGAGGCGGAGGACGAAGTTGAGCTGGCCGGGCTCCTATGCGGCCACGTGTGGAACCTCTGCCGGGGATTCGTTCACCAGGGCCTGCTGATACTGAATGACAGCGCCAGCGAGGACCAGCCTGCCCGGTACGCCATAGTGCGCATGGAACGGGACGACGACGGCCTGATCAGCGGGGTGCAGGTGGACAGCTTCACCTTCGGCGGGGCCGATCCAAAGGCCGCCCGGCAGCGCCTGCAGGAGGTCCGGGAGGGGCGGGACTTCATGAGCCAGCCCCTGACCGTCAGGACCGAGCCTCACTGGCATCACACCTGTGAGCTGTGCCGGCTCTGACAGCAACCAGCCGGGCCCAAACTCACCAGAGTTCATCCCCCTGACCTGGATCGGCCGGTGGAGCTGCCGGCGGTGAAAGGAGGGGCCTGAGCCACTGCCGTCATTCTCCGCTCTTTCCCCTGGCGGCAAAGTGGCCTGCCTGGCCCGGCATCGAGGAAATTATTTAAGGAAGACCGGAGGGAAATAGCCTCATGGATATCTTCTCCCTGGCCCTCCCGGCTCTGCTGGTGGTATTGTCCCTGGCCGTCTACTTCGTCTCCATATTCAACCGGCTGCAAAGGCTTCGAAACGGGAGCCAGGCCACCCTCTCCCAGATCAGGGTGGCCATGAAGAAGCGTCTGGACATGATCGAGCAACTGGTGGACTCGGTGAAGAGCTATGCCCGCTTCGAGAGAAACACCCTGGAGGATATCACCCGCCTTCGCACCACCCTGGAAGACGCCGGGCCGGGGGAGCTTGGTCGCATCAACGGGGCCTCCCAGGGCTTGCTGGGAAGCGTGCAGGCGGTGGCGGAGAGCTATCCCAACCTGAAGACCTCTGAGGCCGTGACCTCCACCATGGCCGCCATCCGGGATGTGGAGGACGAGATAGCGCGGCAGCGCTACACCTACAACAACATCATCCAGGAGTTCAACACCCTCCTGGACACCTTCCCCTCGGGAATGGTGGCCTCCACCTCGGGACTCGGAAAGCTGGACTACCTGAACTTCGAGGAAGACGAGCTGAGGAGGTCGGGCTACCTGACCACCGAGGAGCTGGAGCCCCGCCGCCCGGAGGTGACCTGGAGTGAGGGAGAGTAAGGTCCTGGCCGGGCTGCTGATACTGGTCCTGCTGATGGGCGCAGGCGGCCTCTACCTGATAGGGGCATTCAGCAGCCCCGACCTCTCGGGCCCGGTCTACGTGCAGGACTACAGCGCCCGCCTGTTCCTCAACGGCTCCATGGAGGAGACCTTCCTCTACCGGGTGAATGTGGACGGCAAGTACCGCATGCTCTACCGGCTGTGGAAGGTTCCCGTCTCCTTCCAGTCCCTGGGCTCCCCTCACGTAACCCCGGTGGCCATCGACGCCCCGCCGGGAACCGTCCCCTACGTAAAGGACTGGCAGGGGGAGGTCCGGGTCCTGGACGCCGACTCCGGGAGCCTGGCCCCTGAGATCGGGTCTTTGGCCCTCAGAGACGAGCTGGGGGTCTACAGGCCCGAACGCCTCTCCCCCGGCCTCTATGAGATCGGCTACCGCTACCAGATTCACCCCTTCCTGGAGTGCGACGACCGGCACTGCCACCTGAACGTCATGTTCGCCGAGGAGCACCTGCCCTACCAGAACGTCACCCTGCGCATCGTGGACCCCGGCCGGGATGTGCTGGAGCTGTACCCCCATCCCCCCATGGACGTCTCCCGGGAGGGCCAGGAGTGGGTGGTCAGGGGACAAAGCCCCCTGGACCGTCTCCTGGAGGTGGAGATGGTCCTCAATGGGAAGGC
>JAAEEW010000206.1 GCA_013415595.1 Methanosarcinales archaeon
GGCGGGGAGATGGACCGCATCAAGAATCCGCCCATTGAGGAGTTCGTCCATTCCGTCCTTCCGGAGTTCCTGGGGATAGACCAGGTGAGGGTGACCCACGGGGCCAGGGAGGGCATGTATGCGGCCATGAACGCCCTGTGCCGGCCCGGCCAGACCCTGGTGGTGGACGGAAATGCCCATTACACCACCATCCTGGCAGCTGAGCGTTGCGGATTATTCATTGAGTACGTCCCGGCAAGCCCGGGCCCCGATTACCGGGTGGATCCCGACGGATTTTGCCAGGCCATATCCAGGTTGAGGGAGGCCGGGGAAACCCCGGCCATGGTCTGTCTGACCTACCCGGACGGCAACTACGGGAACCTGGTGGACGCCCGGGCCGTCTCCCGGATCTGCGACCAGGAGGACCTGCCCTTCATGCTCAACGGCGCCTACTCGGTGGGACGGATGCCCATCAAGGCCTCGGAGATGGGGGCGGACATAATCGTAGGCAGCGGCCACAAGTCCATGGCCAGCTCAGGTCCCATCGGGATCCTGGGGGCCAGCGAGGAGTACGCCAGCAGCATCTTTCGCAAGTCTGCTTTGAAGAAGAATAAAGAGGTGGAGCTCCTGGGCTGCACCGTGCGGGGGGCGGGGATGCTGACCATGATGGCCAGCTTCGCCCACGTGGCCGAGAGGACCGGGCACTACGACCAGGAGGTGGAGAACGCCAGGTGGTTCTCCAGCCGGCTGGGGGAGATGGGCATCATCCAGCAGGGGGACCGGCCCCACAACCACGACCTGATGTTCTTCAAGTCCGACCTGCTCTACGAGATCTCCATGAAGGCTAAGAAGGGACGGTATTTCCTCTACCGGGACCTCAAGCAGCGGGGCGTTTGCGGGATCAAGGCCGGGCTTACCAGGCAGTTCAAGCTGAGCACCTATCTGCTGACCAGGGATGAGCTCTCGGCAGCCGCAGACGCCTTCCAGGAGATCATCGACTCCTACGCCTGAGGGGGGAAGGGAACCATCTGGCCAAGGAGGCGAGTCAGGGGAAGGGATTCCCTGGAAACGGGCCGTATCTCATGCTGGATTGCTCATGTTGGATTGCGGCCGGGATACAGGCTGGAAACAGCCCGGATAATGCCCTGAAAAAGCCCGGGAACTTTCCGGGAGGGGAAGAAGAATGATTCAAAAGATAGTACAGCTCAGCAAGAAGGAAGCCCAGGGATACGTCATCCCCCTGGGGGCCATCAACCTGGTGACGGTGGTCACCGACCGGGGGATGGTGGGCTGCGGGGCCTTCGACGTGGAGGCTCTGGACAGGCACGGCTATCCCGCGGCCCGGGTCCGGCCGGTGGCCTGCAGCACCATCTCCAGCATCGAAGACCTGCTGGCCGGGGAGATCAAGGACATGAACCAGGCGGCTGCCAGGCTGGGAGTCAGAGTGGGGATGTCCGGCCAGGAAGCCCTGGACCTGATGTGAGGGTGCGGGGGCGGTCTGGCCCTGGAAACGGGACGGTGAAGCACAACCTTTATGAGAAATGGCGACATGCCATTGGCAGGCCAATGCGGCTGTGGTCTAGCGGTTATGACATGAGCTTCCCAAGCTCGTAACCCGGGTTCGATTCCCGGCAGCCGCACTGAAATCTTTTTTATCGTCACTGGATGAAGTAGTGGCTTGCCTGATTCGATTGGATAAGATATAAGCGGAAGAGCTAATCTTTGTTTTCCCAGGTGCAAACATCCTTCAATTTTAGGTTAACTTTTACGTCCGTTTGTCATCTTTTTCCTTTAAGATGACCTCTCATTACCGGCTTACGTCGGCGCTATAGTTTCCTGCTTAATAGAAAAGTTCAAATCATAAGCCCTTTAATATACCCCAGAGGGGAAAGGGCATGAAGGAAGTAATGCTAATTTTGATAGTCCTCGTGGGCACTGCGGCAGCCGCTCCCATCGAGACATCTCCAGGCTTCTGGGCGGGCCCGGGCCTGATGACCAACACCGATGTGGTCAAGATGGAGCAGCGGTTCTACCAGTCCCTTTGGGAAACGTACCAGATTTACTACGAGAATTTGATCGCTCCGACCGAGCAAGCCAGGGCAGAAGAAGAAGCTGCTGCCCTGGCCAATGAGTCATCCACCCCGCCAGCGCCGGATGCTGGAGTGGCGGGGATCAATGCCACCGATATCAATGCCACCGCCGCCAACGTAACGGCTCTGAATGCCAGCGCCAACCAGACAGAGACCGGGATCGCCGGCGTCACCTTTGACCTCAGCGACCTGGATGTCTCATCTCTCTACCCCGGAATGGGCTACACTCTGGTCGGGGAAGCTGGCGGCGCCGGGGCGTCCAACCAGACCAACGCCAGCGAAGAAGCCGACGCCGGCCTCAACGAATCAGAGGTCCAGGCCAATCTGACCACCGATGAGGCTCTCAACCAGACTGGAAATCAGACCGTGAACCAGACTGCGAATCAGACTTTGAACGAATCCGAATCCGGCATGGCCGCGCCCGAGCTGGACGCCGGGACTGAGATAGGGGCCGGGCCGGAATCAGAGACCGAACCGGGACCAGAGGCAGAGCTTGAGAGTGAGCTGGAGCCGGAATTGAATTTGGAATCGGGGGCCGAATTCGGGCCGGAGCATCTCGCAGCCGATAATCAGACAAACGTCACCGAAAACCAGACCGCTCTGGAAGGCCTGAATGTCAGCGAGAAGGCATCGGTCGTCCTGATCGACGATGCCGGGGCCGGGGAGAACCAGACCGAATCTGAGGATCAGGCCATCACCGGGGAGGACGACCTCCTGCCAGGCGAGCCACCGGTCTTTGCCGAATTGTCCATGGACCACAACGAGAGCCAGAACGACACTATCAACGGCACTTTGAACGATTCCAATCTGACTGCATCAGACTCTTCCAACCTCACTGCATCCAACGCATCCAATCTCACTGAGACCTGCATCATCCCAGCCGATAACCTGACTGCTCAAAATACCAGCCTGAATGATACGTTGAACTACACTCTGAATGATGCTCTGAACAATACACTAAACAATACCCTGAACAATACCCTTAACAACACTCTGAATGGCACCCTGGACCCGGGCAACGCCAGCAATATTTCAGTCGGCGTGGGCCAGGGTGACCTCCAGGCGCAGGGCTCTGTGCAGCTCCCGGCCTACGGCCATGTCCAGTCGGTGGGCTCGGGCAGCAGCACCGCCATCGGAGGCGGCTTCTGGAGCATGGAGGCCAGCAGAGAGGGCTTTGGCCGGGATGGGATCAAGTCCAGGACTTATCTGAGCGGCGACTTCGATGTCGAGAAGGACGTCATCTTCCACGGATGAGGGACTGCACGGATGGGCCGCTTGCAGGCGGCCGTCCGCCCATCTGGATTTAGCTGCAGCTTCGATCCTGACCGTGACCTTAAAACTGGCCCTGGCTGTCGCCCTCCTGATTTCTTTTTCAGCCGCCTTTCCTGCTGAAGAGTGGAACCGGACCTTCGGCGGGCCCTACAGCGATGGGGGATGGGCCTTCGACGATACATCCGACGGCGGGGCCATCATCGTCGGCCAGATCTCCACCAGCCAGGGCGCAGACCTGCTGCTGCTGAAGGTGGGAGCTTCCGGCAACCGGGAATGGGATCAGAGCTACGGCGGATCCGACGACGACCTGGGCTACGGGGTGCAGGAGACCTCCGACGGCTACGTGGTGGTGGGCACCACCGGCTCCTTCGGGGTTGGCGAGGAGCGTCTATGGCTCCTCAAGACCGATGGCGGCGGCCGAAAGCTGTGGGACGTGACCCTGGGCGGCTTCGTCTCCTCCGAGGGAGACGGCGGCTGGTCGGTCCAACAGCTCGGCGACGGCTACCTGGTGGTGGGCTACACCCGGTCCTTCGCCGCCGGTGAGCGAGACCTGTGGATGGTAAAGACCGACCTGTGGGGCAAGAAGCAGTGGTCCAGGAGCTTTGGAGGCCAAAGGGACGACGTGGGCTTCTCCCTCTTGCCCTGGGATATCGGCGGCTACCTGGCCTCCGGCTACACCAGCAACGAGGAGACCGGCCAGGACCTCTACCTGGTGGCTGTCGACGGCCAGGGAACTTTGTTGTGGAACCAGAGCTACGGCGGCCAGGGGAACCAGGCAGCCTTCTCCCAGGCCAGGACCCGGGAAGGGGGCGTCGTCCTGACCGGCAGGACCGACTCCGGCCGGGGAGACCACGACGTCTTGCTGATGAAGCTCAACTTCTCCCGGCAGCCGGACTGGACCCGGAGCTATGGAGATGAGGGCAACGAGGTGGGCCTGTCCGTGGCCGCCACCAGCGACGGCGGCTACCTGGTCTGCGGCCGGACCTCTTCCACTCCCCGGGGCGACCAGGACCTGCTGCTTCTGAAGACCGATTTCAGCGGCGACCTGCAGTGGAAGCTGAACCTGGGCGGCCCCGAGGACGACATCGGCACCGCGGTCATGGAGACTGCAGACGGCTACCTGGTGCTGGGAGTCACCAGCTCCTTCGGCTCCGGCTCGGAGGATATCTGGCTGCTGAAGCTGAAGGAGGTCCAGGAGACGGCTTACGATGTGGTCCGCGGAGCCCTGAACGAGGCCCTGGACATCGATCTCCGGGAGAATGTGTCTCCCCTCAACGCCTCGCCCGCAGCCATGCCGGACTGGATCGGGGCGGGGGAGAACTCGACCTCCGCCGTGACTCCGGGAGCCCTGATCCCGCTTCCATCTCAGGAGGCTGAGGGTCAGGGTGAGGGCGGGGTCCTGGGCCCGGGGCAGGTCAGCCCGGCCGGGAATGGATCGAAAGAGGTGAAGGTTCCCCAGGTGGAGTTCGTCTGGCAGAAGAGGATGTTCGACCGGCCCACCAATCCGCCCAGGGCGCTGGAAAAATTCTTCAAATCCTGAGGAGTATCCAGGCTCCTCATGAAAGACAGGATCAGAATATCCGAGATCGGCCTCTACCTGCGCTGCCCCAGGCTGGTCTACTTCCAGTCCCTGGGAACACTGGAGCCCGGGCCCCGGAGCGCCCGGCATCTGCTGCTGCGCCACCTCATGCTCTCCCTGGATGAGGAGGGCGCAGACCTGGGCCGGCTGGAAGAAGTTGTGGCCCGCCTGGATGTGGAACTGCCCCTCATCTACCGGGAGGAGTTGGACCGGGAGGAGCTCTCCGCCGCCGCTTCAGTCCTCAGAGAGCAGCTCCCCGATCTGGCCCGGTCGCTACTCCCTCTTTTGAAGGCCCTTTTGCCCTGCCAGGTGGACGTGGAGCTCCGCGGGGACCGGGTGGGCCTCTCCGGCCGTCTGGACCGCCTGGTCAGCCGGGGTCCGGAGCTGGTCCCCTCCCTGATCCGGGGCGGAAATCCGCCAGAAACCGGGGTCTGGAAGCGCGACCGCCTCCAGCTTGCCGGATACGCCCTGCTGGTGGAGGAGCGCTTCGGCCAGACCGTCCGCCAGGGACAGGTGGAGTATCCCCTGGCCGGCGAGGTCCGCCCTGTCCTGATGAGAAGCGTCGACCGGGCCCGGGTGCTGCGGCTCAGAGACCGCATCGGCCAGATAAAGGCCGGCCAGCTACCGGACCGTCCGGAGGAGGCCCCCTGCCAGAGCTGCAAGGTGGCCGATAGCTGTCTCACCCGCCACTCCCTAGCCTCCAGGTTTTTCTAGATATAAAAATGGGGTGACAAAATCAAATGTGAGTTGCTCCTTCCCCTGCAGCCTCCAGCCATTCCAGCATGCCAGGCGTCCCCCCAGCCCTCTCTTCCCGGCCAAATGCACCCTCAGAAGCATTATATCCCATGCCGGGGAAGGAAAATCCATGTTCAAGAGGAGACACGTGCTCTCCATGCGGGACTTCTCCAGAGAGGAGATCGACTCTGTTCTGGAGACTGCGGCCAGCCTGGAGCCCTATGCCAGAGAAAAGAGCACCGATCTGCTCTCCGGCAAGATCCTGGCCCTGCTCTTCTTCGAGCCCAGCACCCGCACCAGGATGTCCTTTGAGACGGCCATGAAGCGGCTGGGCGGAAAGACCATCAACCTGGGCTCGGCCGAGGCCAGCTCCATCGCCAAGGGGGAGTCCCTGGCCGATACCGTGCGGGTGATCGGGGAGTACGCCGACGCCCTGGTGATCCGCCACCCCAAGGAGGGATCGGCCCGCCTGGCTGCCGAGTTCTCCCCGGTGCCGGTGCTGAACGGCGGCGACGGAGCCGGGCATCATCCCACCCAGACCCTTCTGGACCTTTACACCATCAAGAAAGAGAGCCACCTGGAGAACCTCTCCGTGGCCCTGGTGGGGGACCTGAAATACGGCAGGACCGTCCACTCCCTGGCCTACGCCCTGGCCCTCTACGGCGCGGAGATCAACCTGGTCTCTCCCCCCACCCTGAGGATGCCGGAGCAGATCCGGACCGATCTGCTGGGCAAGGGAACCAGGGTTAGCGAGACCTCGGACTTAAGCGAGGTGATCAACCGGGTGGACGTGCTCTACGTCACCAGGATCCAGAGGGAACGCTTTCCCGATCCCCTGGAGTACAGCAAGGTTGCTCGCAGCTATCGCATAACTCCCGAGAACCTCACAGACGTCAAAGACGGACTGATCATCATGCACCCTCTGCCACGGGTGGACGAGATATCCCCGGCGGTGGACCAGACGCCCCACGCCGTCTACTTCAAGCAGTCCTTCTACGGCGTGCCGGTGAGGATGGCCCTGCTGAAGATGATCCTGGACGGCGGACAGGATGGTGGCCTGGAGTGTGGGGGAGAGATCAGAGGAACGAGCAAAGACCGGAGCAAAGACCGGAGCGGAGGCTGGAGCGGATGACCGAGAAGGAGCTGAAGGTCAAGCCCATCAAGAACGGCACGGTGATCGACCACATAGCCGGCGGGCAGGCCCTGAACGTGCTCAAGATCCTGGGCATTGGAGCGGATGCCGACGTATCCCTAAGCTTGCTGATGAACGTGGACAGCAAGAAGCTGGGCAAGAAAGACATAGTCAAGGTGGAAGACCGGGAGCTGAAAGAGGGAGAGGTCAACAAGATCGCCCTGATCGCACCCGGGGCCACCATCAACATCGTGCGGGACTACGAGGTGGTGGACAAGTACGAGGTGGACCTGCCGGACATGATCATCGGAGTGATCCGCTGTCAGAACCCGAGCTGCATCTCCAACACCCAGGAGCCCATCAAGTCCCGGGTGCTGGTCAAGGGCAAGAATCCGGTGGTTCTGAGGTGCGTCTACTGCGAGCAGCCCATAACCGAGAACATCGCCGACTACCTGATATGAGCAGCCTGGGGCCAAAAAGAGCCCTGATGAGGCGGCCGATGCCAGGTCGAACGCCGGTTTGATGGGTAGGTATAAGTAAAGGAAGGGCTGCTGGAAGATCCTTGAGCTAAAGGTTTACGAGGACTGATTTGAAAATGACCTTGAAAAATGGCGATTTCATAAAGATAAACTACACCGAGACGATCGATGGACAGTTAATAAGGGCTACAGATGCGGAAGTGGCCAAAGAGAAGGGAATCTTTGACGAGGAGATGGAGTACGGTCCCCGGACCATAGTGATTGGAGCAGGCCAGCTGGTGAAGGGATTCGAGGAGGACTTCATCGGCAAGGAGATCGGATACTCGGGACAGATCGAGGTGCCCCCGGAGCAGGCCTACGGAGTTCACGATCCAGAGAAGACGCAGTCCGTCACCGCTAACAAGTTCAAGGACGAGAAGCCCCACGTGGGAATGAGGGTATCGGCCGAAGGCAAGACCGGCACCGTAACCCGCATCATCGGCCGCAAGGTCACAGTGGACTTCAACCACCCCCTGGCCGACAAGACGGCGGTCTTCGATTACCAGATCCTGGAGCAGATCGAGGACGAGACCGAGAAGCTCAAGTCCATGATCAAGACCTTCGCCCGGGCCGACCTGGAGGCCAGGATCGTGGACCGGGACGCAGAGATCGTGGTGCCCTGGGAGATCTCCTACTACAAGGAATGGTTCATGATCCGGAGAGGACTGGCAGACATGATCCTGCAGACTCTCGGTCTAAACGAGGTGCGATTCGTCGAGAAGCACACCGGCCAGAAGGTGACGGCAGAGATGATCTCGCCTCCAGGCAAGGAGCCTGCCCAGCCCGAGGCGGAGGCGGCCCAGGAGACGGAAGAGGCGCCGGAAGGCTCCTCTTAAACCAAATTTTTTCTTCTCTTCTGCGATTGGGGCTGCTACTTTTCCAAATAAGGGCCTGAAAGGAGGCTCTGGGCCGTCCCGGAAGGTGCCAAATCCCGATTTATCGGCAAAAGTTTTATACGGCCGTGCTGCCTCCATTAAGTACATGAATCAGGAATCTTCTGTGTGGGATCGTTTTCTATAATCTTGGACAGCTTCGCGGCCAGACAGTGAGCGTATTTGATACCACTCTTCGAGACGGGGAGCAGACACCTGGGGTCTCTCTCACCCTCGACGAGAAGATCGCCATTGCCAGACAGTTAGACAAGCTCGGAATAAACATCATCGAGGCTGGATTTCCTGTATCCTCCCGGGGCGAGTTTGAATCTGTAAAAAGCATCGCCAACGCCGGTCTGGGGTGCAAGGTCTGCGGCCTTTCTCGAATCATTACCAAGGACATCGATGCCTGCCTTGACGCCGGTGTGGATATCGTGCACGTCTTTGTGTCCACCTCGGACATTCAGATTGCTCACACCATCAAGAAGAGCAAGGAGGAGATCATCGCTGCCGCGGTAGATTCGATCCAGTACGTGAAGGACCACGGGGCGACATGCCTCTTCTCGGCCATGGACGCCACCAGGACCAATCCCGAGTTTCTGACGAAGATCTTCCGGGCGGCGGAAGACGCCGGCAGCGACATAATCAACATCCCGGACACGGTGGGGGTGATGGCCCCCTCGGCCTTCTACCAGCTGGTCAAGGAGGTGACCGACGCCACCAATATCACGGTGGACGTGCACTGCCACAACGACTTCGGGCTGGCCGTGGCCAACACCCTGGCCGCGGTGGAGGCCGGGGCCCGGGAGGTCCAGGTGACCATAAACGGCCTGGGCGAGCGGGCCGGGAACGCCAACCTGGCGGAGACGGTGATGAGCCTGCACTCCATCTACGGGGCCAGGACCTCCATCAAGACCGAGTACCTGGTGGAGACGGCCAAGCTGGTGGAACGGCTCACCGACGTCAAGATACCCATCACCGCTCCAATCGTAGGCGACAACGCCTTCTCCCACGAGAGCGGCATCCACAGCCACGGGGTGCTGGAGAGGAGCGACACCTTCGAGCCGGGAATCATGACCCCGGAGATGGTGGGCCACCGCCGGCGGATAGTCCTGGGCAAGCACACCGGCAGGCATGCCGTGCGTCAGTTTCTTGAGGAAGGGGGTTACCGTCCGAACGAGGAGCAACTCCAGGACATCCTGACCAGGATCAAGGAGCTGGGCGACAAGGGCAAACAGATCACCGATGCCGATCTTCAGACCATCGCCGACGTGGTCCTGGGCGAGGTGGACCGGGGCAAGCAGGCCGTGGTGCTGAAGGAGGTCTCGGTCATGACCGGCAACATCATCACCCCCACGGCCACGGTCAGGGCTGTGGTGCGCGGCCAGGAACGGGTGCTGGCCAACACCGGGGTCGGTCCCGTGGACGCGGCGGTGAAGGCGGTGCGGCTCTTGCTCGGCGACGAGGCCATGCTCAGGGTCAGGGATTTCCGGATCGAGGCCATAACCGGCGGGTCCGACGCCCTGGCCGAGGTGGTCATCGGAGTGGAGAACGCCTCCGGACGTAGAGTGGCAGCCAGGTCGGCAAGGGAGGACATCGTCATGGCCTCGGTGGAGGCCCTGGTGAGCGCCATCAACCGGCTGATGCTGCTGGAGGAACGTAAAGATGGATGAGGTAATAGACTCACATTGTCACCTGGACTTCAAGCATTTCGACAAGGATAGAGAAGGAGTTATGGAGAGGGCCCGGGCCAGTGGCGTGGTCATGATGATCAACTCCGGGGTCGACCTGCCCACCAACAGGAAGACCCTGGCCCTGGCCAGGAAGCACGATTTCATCCGCCCCACCCTGGGGCTGAGCCCCAACGGCATCGAGAAGATGGGCAACCGCGACCTGGAAGAGGTAGTGAGCTTCATCCGGGAGAACGCCGGTGAGATCGTGGGAGTGGGCGAGGCGGGGCTGGACACCTACCGGTGCAAGGATCCGGGGATGAGGAAGAAGCAGGTGGAGTACTTTCAGAGGATGATCGATCTGTCCCGGGAGCTGGATTTGCCTTTGGTCATCCACGCGAGGGATACCGAGCAGCAGGTCTTCGAGATGGTCAAAGATCTGGAAAAGGTGGTCTTCCACTGTTACAGCGGGTCGCTGGCCACCATGAAACAGATTCTGGACCGGGGATTTTACGTGTCCATCGCCACCATAATCAGCCGGTCCACCCAGCACCAGGGTCTGGCCCGACAGTGCCCCCTGGATCAGCTTTTGATAGAGACCGACAGCCCGTTTCTGTCCCCTCGAAAGGGACGCAACGAGCCGTCATTCGTTCTGGACTCGGTGAAATTGATATCCCGGCTGAAAGGAGTCACACCGGCCGAGGTGGCCAGCGCCACCACCAGGAACGTCAGGAAGATCTACGGCCTTTGATATAGCAAATTATATGAGAGAGATTTAAGAAAGATTTGCCGGGATCAGTGATCTGATGGCGATACATTTCGAACACATCATGAAGTACCTGGGCTCCAAGAAAGAGAAGGGGAGGAAGAAGATAGGCCTCCTCGTGGATGGCCCCAACATGCTCCGCAAGGAGTTCCAGATGGATCTGGAGGAGATCCGGGACATCCTGAGGGACTACGGGGACATCAAGGTGGGCAAGGTCTTCCTGAACCAGTACGCCTCGGAAAAGCTCGTGGAGGCGGTGGAGAACCAGGGCTTTGAGCCGGTTATCTGCACCAGCGATGTGGACGTCAGGATGGCTGTGGAAGGGGTGGACATGATCTACAATCCGGTGATCGACACCCTGGCTCTGGTGACCAGGGACGCCGATTTGAAGCCGGTCCTGATGAAGGCCATGGAGCACGGCAAGGAGACCATAATCTTCGGGGCCGAGCCCGGCTTCTCCGTGGCCCTCAAGAACTCCGCCGATTACGTAATAGTTTTAAGGAACGGCGAGTACATTACAGAATGACCTTCATTTTGGTGATTTGATGTTCAAGGCCAGCAGACTTTGCAGTTATCTGTCGCCGCCGGCACTTCGCACTCAGCCGCTATCGGGCTCCCGGGGGAGCCTGCCTCGCGGCTCAGGCGACATCCGGTGGGACGACGGCCCCTGGAACGATAAGTCCAGGCGGTCCTGGCGGGATTATTTGCCGGTGACCTATTCCGGCCTGATCCTGCTGATATGCGTCATTTTCTTCGGCGTTAGCCTTATCGATCCCAGGCAGGCCTACAATTATCTGGCCCTCAATCCGGCCCTGGTCTATTCCCGGCCCTGGACGCTGGTCACTCACATGTTCATGCACGCCAGCTTCGACCACCTGTTCTGGAACATGCTCTTCCTGTTCTTCTTTGGCACCCAGCTGGAGAGGCGAATAGGGGAGAACCGCTTCCTGGAGGTGTTCATGCTCTCCGGACTGGTGGCTGCCGCCGGGCAGATGCTGGTATCAACCGGATTCATGGTGGGGGCCAGCGGGGCGCTTTACGGAGTGCTGGGGTGTCTGGCCATTCTGGCGCCGGAGATCACAGTCCTGCTGTTCTTCGTCATACCTCTCAGAATACAGTATGCAGTGGTCCTCTTCGCCATCCTGGATTTCACCATGATGGGCTCGGCGGACAACATCGCCCACATGGCCCACATCTCCGGTCTCCTGGTGGGGCTGGCCTTCGGCTACATGCTGAAGGGCAAGCAGAGCCAGCACGTCTACCACTACTCCCGGTGAGAAGGGGGGATAGGTGGAAGGCCCCCCGGGGGAAGGGGCCAGCAGGAGAGTTCCCGGATAGAGGAATGCCCGGGGGCTGAGGCTGTCCGGGGAATGGGACATCCCCTGGAGAATGGGGGAAACGAATCCGTGCCCCGGCCCCTGGCCAGGAGCCGTCCCGCCGGGACCTGGACGGCCGCCCATCCCGTCAGGCCGGGGGCAAAATCGATGTGCTGCAGGAGGGCAGGGCCATCGCTATGGCCGGGATGGATGTAGAAGGGCTCTGGGGCAAATCCCAATTTTTCGAACAACTTCCTGGGAAAAAAATAAAAAGGTTTAGAGCAGATCTACCCTGGAAAGGGAGAATAATTTGCGGTGATTAACTTTGAGAAGCTCTATTGGCGTGATCGTGGGTGAGACC
>JAAEEW010000207.1 GCA_013415595.1 Methanosarcinales archaeon
ATATTGTCCATCAGGCTCTCGTAGCCCACGGCCCGGAAGTCGCCGTAGTCGGTGGGCATGGATACCTCCGCCACCCTTTTCACCAGCTTCTCCCGCTTGGACCGAAAGCGTATCAGCTCCTCGATGGTCACCATCTTGATGCCGTGCCGGGAGGCGAACTCCTCCAGCTGGGGGAGGCGGGCCATGGTGCCGTCGTCGGCCATGATCTCGCAGATCACTCCCGCCGGGAAGAGTCTGGCCAGCCTGGCCAGGTCCACCGCCGCCTCGGTGTGGCCGGCTCGGCGGAGCACCCCCCCGTCCATGGCCTGCAGGGGGAATATGTGGCCCGGGGATACCAGGTCGTTCCTGCGGGTCTCCGGGTCTATCAGGATGCCGATGGTGGTCGCCCGGTCGTAGGCCGATATGCCGGTGGTGACGTTCCTCTTGCCGTCCACGGAGATGGTGAAGGCCGTGCCCATGGACTCGGTGTTGTTCTGGGTCATCAGAGGTACGTCCAGCTCGCGGAGCCGGTCCCCGGTCATGGGAACGCAGATCAGGCCCCGGGCGTACCTGGCCATGAAGTTGACGGCCTCCGGGGTGACCTTCTCCGCGGCCATGATCAGGTCGCCCTCGTTCTCTCTCGATTCGTCGTCCAGCACGATTACGAAGTTTCCTCTCCGGATTTCCTCTATGGCCTCTTCCACGGTGGAGAATGGCATAGCTGGGAGCGCTACCGTAAGCTACTTAAAATTGTTGGAGTCCCCTGGCTTTCCGCCTGCGGCAAGTGCGTTTCCCAGAATCACCATCTTCCGGCGATGGGAGTGTGGCAGCTGGGACAGCCTCCCTCCACCACGCTGTTTCGCAGGGTGCGCATGGCATAGCGGTCCACCAGGACCTCCCCGCACTGGGGGCAGATGGTCTGGTCGCTCTCTCCGGGGATGTTGCCGGCGTAGACGTACCTCAGGCCCGCCTCCCGTCCTGCCTGCAGGGCCCGTCTCAGGTCCCCGGCGGAGGTGCGTCTGGCATCCCTGAGCTTGTAGGTGGGATAAAAGGCGGTGACGTGCCAGGGCATGTCCCTGTCCACCGAGGCCAGGAACCGGGCGATCTCGCGAAGCTGGTCTTCAGAGTCGTTGTATCCGGGAATGACCAGAGTGGTGACCTCCACCCAGATGCCCAGATCCCACAGCAGCCGTATGTTCTGCTTCACCGGCTCCAGCTCCGCCCCGCAGACCTGGCGGTAGAAGCCGGAGTCGCCCTTCAGGTCCACATTTACAGCGTCCAGGTAGGGGGAGATGGCCAGCACGGCCTCCTGGCTCATGTAGCCGTTGCTCACGAAGACGTTCTTGAGGCCGGCCTGCTGGGCCAGCACGGCCACGTCCAGGGCGTACTCGAAGAATATGGTGGGCTCGGTGTAGGTGTAGGATATTGACTGAACGCCGGCCTGCAGGGCGCTGGCCACCACCTCCTCGGGCTCCACCACCTCTCCGGCGATGCGGTGGGCATCCGCCGGAAGCTGAGAGATGTCCGCGTTCTGGCAGTGTTTGCAGCGGAAGTTGCATCCCACCGTGGCGATGGAGTAGCTGAGGCTCCCGGGCAAGAAGTGGTACAGGGGCTTCTTCTCGATGGGGTCCACGTTCATGGCGATGAGACGGCCGTAGACCAGGGTCTTCAGCTCTCCGTCCTGGTTCTCCCGAACCCCGCAAATCCCCCGCTTGCCAGGCGTAATCCTGCAGAAGTGATTGCATAGGCCGCAGCGCACCGCTCCGTCCAGCTTCTGATAAAAAAGAGCCTCTTTCAAAGTCCCACCAACCCTCAATCACTTAATTTCTCTTTCTATAACATTTAAAGGATACGATCAGGCTATGCTGGGCGGTGCCAGGCTGCACGTAGCCTCAAAGACGGCAAGGGGACTGCTGACAAAGTCAAAACTGCAGAAGGATGGTGGAAGACTGCCCCCGGGCCGGGACCTTTTCAGAGGCTGCCTTTGGGGGCTTACCAGGGGCTGTAGAGAACGGGCCCCCTGCTCTGCCACAGAAGCCTGCCGTCCCGGCCGGATAGGGCCTGGATAGGCTCAGTGGCCTGGTCCGCCTCCTCGCCCGGCCGATAGACCAGCAGATCGGGCGCACCGTCGCCAGTCAGGTCGGGGCCGGGCAGGGCCAGCGTGGAGTAGCTGCGGCTCCTGGCCTCCGGGCCTGAAAAGCCCTCCAGCAGCGCCAGCTCCAGGCCCCCGTCCGTCTGGTTCAGCCGGTATATGAGGACGTCATTCAGGCCGTCTGCAGTCAGGTCTATGACCGGCAGGGCCAGCAAGAGGGAGGAGGCGCGAAGGGTCCACAGCTCACGCCGGGAGTGGGGGTCCAGAGCGGTGATGCTGCTGTTGGCCGCCGGTCCTTCCACGATCTGGGGGCGGGACGGATCCTGGAAAGGCCAGAAGTGTCCCAGTGCAGAATAGACCATTCTCAGTCGGTCCTCCCGGCCGTCATCCGTCAGATTGCCCGCCGGATACTCCAGGGCCAGGGAGTCCGGGAAGGTCCGAACGCTTGCCCTGGTGCCGTTCCTGCCGTCCAGGGTGCAGATCCGGGTGGAGATGGAGCCGTTGGAGTATGGTGCGAATGTGTGGGCCACCAGGTCGGTCACGTTGTCCCCGATGCAGTCCTCGACCGAATAGGCCAGGGTGGCTGCCAGGTACTCATCGTGGCTCCAAATCCGGCTGCCGTCCGGGCCATTCAGGGACAATAGCAGGCTCTGGGGCAGGGGCGACAGCTGCATCCCAATGTCCAGGACCAGATCATTTATCCCGTCGCCGTTCAAGGTCATTTACCGGAATGGCATAGGCCACGGCCCCTGGAAGCTCCAGGGTCCAGATGGCTGCGCCGTCAGCGCCGCTGACGACCGAGATCCCGGTGATGAAGGTCAGATTCCGTTCACTGTAAGTCAGATTGTGCTGCAGCAGATCCCAGGCCCCGTCGCCCGTCAGGTCCGGCACCAGAAGGGCGAGGCTCATATTCTGATCGTTTGCTCCCGGATCATCCGGAGACCAGGACGACTGCCGGTCCAGGGAATTGCCGGAATCCTCAGGATTGATGCCCTCTTGCTCGATGTCGAAGGCAGAGGCCCCCGCCACGATGATGATTATCAATGCCCACGCATAGCCCCATCTGGTCGTATCGATCCCTCAATTTGGCCCCATCATTTTTTATATAAATATTATGGCCGAAGAGGTCGCTATCCGCCAGATTGGCCATTTAGCTTTAGCTTCCCGGTGAGACTGACCATGCCGGATAATTGCAGGTCTTGCCATCCTCGTTGCCATTCTCATGTTCAGCCAAAGGAAAGGATGTGCCCGATAGGAAAGAGATTCCATAAGCACTTGCTTTTAACGGGGCAGTGGCCTATCCACTGGCAGATCTGTGCCGGGATAAAAGAAGGGGAAAGGGGGAGAAAATCCCCCCCGAGGAAATCTGATCCGATTACTCTCTCTTCAGAAGGAAATAGGACACAGAAAGAAGTCCGGTTATGGCAAAGATGGCCTCAAAGCCAGGCTGGGCCTTCTCCTTGGCCTCCTCAGCGGCTCCCTCGGCCTCTTCCTTCACATCTTCAGCAGCGCCCTCG
>JAAEEW010000031.1 GCA_013415595.1 Methanosarcinales archaeon
CAATCTGCATTCCAACACCAGAATTCCGATAAGTCTAATTCCAGCTGCATAGCTACTCCTAAGTAGCTAATATGCGGCTAAAAGTATATAAACTATTCAGTTCCCAACCGACACGACCCGATTGGAAACCGATCCGCAAAATCCTCGATGAGATGTACAACAACAAAACGGAGAGAGGCGGAAGACCAAACTGCGATGTCATTTTGATGTTCAAGATTCTCATTCTTCAGCAATGGTACGGCCTGAGCGACCTGGAAGTCGAAAGGCAAATGGCGGATCGCATCTCGTTCATGTCGTTCCTCGGTTTTCCAAATCCGTTCCCTGATTCCAGGATAATATGGCTATTCAGGGAACGCATGGCTAGGACTGAAAAAGATGAATTGGTTTGGTCAGAACTTCAAAGACAGCCGGATGCTATGGGTTTACAGGTTAAGCGAGGAACCATCCAGGATGCCACGTTCATTGAGGCTAAACCCTATGACGAAAATGCCAAAACCCGTCACAGCCGAAACGGAAGCTGGGCAAAAATGGGCAATAAAAGTCATTTTGGATTTAAGCTCCATCAGAAAACCGATATCGATTACTGCCTTATTCGTGAAATCGAAACAACCACGGCAAAAGTCCATGATAGTCAGGTTGATCTATCTATTGAAGGGGAGATCGTACTGAGAGATCGAGGATATTTCGGTGTGCCAGCCAGAGGTGATGACTTCACCATGATGCGCAGGACAACAGATGAACCGCTCAGTGAGCTCAATAAGGAGCGGAACCGGCTGATCAGCAAATTGAGATCGCCGGGCGAGAGGCCTCATGCCGTGATAAAGAGGATTTTCGGAGCGGGAAGAGGAACCATCCATGATATTGGACCATCAATGACTCATAAGAAGGTGATTATTGCCAAGTTCCTTCTGGGTATTCCGACACCTGATATCGCACGTACGACACAGCATACAGAGGAAGCCTGCGATCGGTACATAAAGGCATTTAAAAAAGTCAGGATGTTGTATGAAAAGATGAAGCCGCTAGAAATCGCTCGAATGCTTGAGATGAGCGAGAGGCTGGTAAATGAGTATATTGCATTGATCGAAGAGCAAAGGACTATTGGGGGATTAGATATTCATGTTAGCTGAACAGATATCTAGGGAAAGCGACATATGGCGTCATTTGATATCAAGATCTCGATTCGAAGACGTCCGCCTGACCTCTACCCTCCGGCCCGGCGGTACACCTCTACCGTCCGGTCTGCCACCCGATCCCAGTTGAACTCGGCTCCGATGCGCCGGCGTCCCGCACTTGCCAGCCGCCTCATCTCCCCGGGATCGTCCAGCAGCCGGTTGATGCACCAGGCGATGGACTGCGGCTGGATGTAGGCCAGCAGCCCGTCCTGAAAGTTGTTGATGATGCTCACCGCATCCGTGGCCACCACCGGCTTTCCGGCGTCCCAGGCCTCCAGAATCACCACCCCGAAGGGCTCGTTCCGGCTGGGCAGGCACACCAGGTCACAGGCGTTCATCATCTCCACCTTCTCTGCGGTGGAGGCGTAGCCCGGGAACCGGCAGTACTGCTCCACCCCCAGTTGCCTGGCCCGCTCGGTGCATCCCCAGCGCATCTCTCCCTCGCCGATGAAGACGAACCTGGCGTTCCAGTGCCGCTGCAGCACCGCCGGGACGGCCTCCACCAGCAGGTCCGGCCCCTTCTGGTAGCTCATCCGGCCGCAGTAAAGGACCACCGGGTCCAGGGGGTGCAGGCCGTAGCGCTCCTTCACCCTTCCCGGGTCCAGGTTCCGGCGCACTTTGCCCTCCTGGATGCCGTTAGGAATGATCCAGGTCTTGTATTCCGGAATGGAGAAGACCCGGGCCAGCTCCTCCCTCATGCGGGAGGTGGTGACGATAACCTGGGACGACTCGTAGCCTCCCAGCCACTCCCGGTGGGATATCTCCTGGGAGTCCCCCTGGCCGAAATGGTTCCCGTTCCTGCCCCACTTGGTGCTGTGCAGGGTCAGGACGTTGGGCAGGCCGTGCTCGGCCTTGATGCTGTTCAGGGCCGGGACCGGGTGCCAGTCGTGGCCGTGCAGCACATCGAACCGGCCAAAGAGCCTCTGCACCGCGTCGAACCGGTCCGCCATGGCCTGACACATGCTGTCCATCTGATGGACCAGATGGCCGCTTTGGTCGTGGTCCACCCGCTGATAGTGCACACCGTTTATCAGGTCGTAGGGCCCCTGGCCAAACCGGCGGGTGAAGACATGAACCTCGTGGCCCAATCTGGCCAGGGCTTCCGACAGCTCGGAGACGTGAGGGGCCACCCCTCCCACCTGTATGGAGTACAGGCTCTCCCAGGATAGCATTGCAATTCGCATCTTTTTTCTCCGGATGATTCTCTCCAATATCAACAACTGATTTTTGATTTGATTTCAGACTGTTCGGCCAGGGGGTAAAGACCTGCCATTCCGGCGTACTCAGCAATCCGTGAACGTAAATCCTTCCGATCCTATCAGGGGATCGAATCTGAAAGGTTACGCGCTGGACAGAAAAACCCTGGGCCCGTCCTCAACTCTTTTTGTATCCGCTGGCCATTTTGCCCCGGCCTCCTGCATCAACCTTTCGGTTCAGGACGGTGACTATGCCGGAGATTTTTGCGCAGTCGATGCCCTCCTCCGGGGCCGGGAGGCAACAATCCTGACGGTCCATCGCCAGCGCCACTTCATTCAGGAGACTGTTCCGTCAGGGGAGCGTTCAATCAGAAGACTATTCGATTCTGGAGACTGATTCTGGAGGGCTCCATACCGGAGACGGCTCCATCCCGGCTCAGATATCCCGTCCTCTCGATCCAAAATTGCTTTATTATATCAACGTCCACATCAGTACTGCAAAATGGTCGATGAACCTGCCCTCAAGCGTGAGCTGGGGCTGCTGGAGGTCACCCTCTCCGGGGTGGGCATAATTCTTGGCGCCGGGATCTACGCCCTGCTGGGGGAGGCCGCCGCCCTGGCCGGAAACGCCGTGTGGATCTCCTTTGCCCTGGCCGCCCTGGTGGCCCTGCTTACCGGCCTCAGCTACGCCGAGCTGTCTTCCATGTACCCCCGGGCCTCGGCGGAGTACGAGTACACCCTGCAGGCCTTCGGCCGCCGGACAGCCTTCGTTATCGGCTGGCTGATCATCCTCAGCGGAATCATCGGGGCGGCCACCGTCTCCCTGGGCTTTGCCGCCTACCTCCAGGCCCTGACTGGACTGTGGGAGGTCCCATCAGCCCTGGCTCTGCTGGCCGTGCTCTCCCTCATCCTCTTCGTCGGGATCAGGGAGTCGGCCTGGGTGGCCATCCTCTTCACCCTGATCGAGGCCTCCGGCCTGGTGACGGTAATCGCTCTGGGCCTGCCCAGGCTTGGCCAGGTGGACTACCTGGAGACGGCCCAGGGAACGGCAGGGGTCTTTCAGGCCGCCGCCCTGATCTTCTTCGCCTACCAGGGCTTCGAGGAGATGGTCAAGCTCTCGGAGGAGACCAGGGAGCCGGAGAAGACCATCCCCCGGGCCCTCATCCTGGCGGTCTGTGCCAGCATCGTCCTATACATCGCCGTGGCCCTGACTGCGGTCAGCGTGCTGGGCTGGCAGGGGCTCGGCCAGTCCCCGGCCCCCTTCGCCGATATCGCCCGGGCCGCCTTCGGAGAGCAGGCCTTCCAGGTCATGGGGATCATCGCCCTCTTCGCCACCAGCAACACCGTGCTGCTGATGCTCCTGGCCTCGTCCCGGATCACCTACGGCATGGCCTCCTCCGGCTCCCTCCCCCACTCTCTGGCCAGGGTCCACCCCCGCACCCGCACCCCCGGGCTGGCCATCCTGGCGGCGGCAGTCTTCGCCGGATGCTTCGTATTCCTGGAGGACATCGCCTTCGTGGCCAACGTGACCAACTTCACCCTCTTCCTGACCTTCATAACCATCAACGCCGCTTTGATCTTTCTCCGCTTCCGCCAGCCAGAGAATCCCCGGCCCTTCCGGGTGCCCCTGAACATCGGCCGCCTCCCTCTCCTCCCCCTGGCCGGGATGGCCACCTGCCTGTTCATGATCTCCCAGCTGTCCCTCCCGGTCATGGCTCTGGGCGTCGTTCTGGCGGTCCTGGGGGCCCTGATCTCCCGGTGGGCCGTCCGCTGACCGGGTCGGTTACGCTTTTCATCTCTCCCGGGCTCCGATGCCCGCCCCTGGAGGGAGACAGGGGGGTGGGGTCCCTGGCGGGCTGGCGGGCAATGCCCCCGATCCTAGCCGAAGGGAAACTCCCCCACCCTGGCGCTGTTGCTGTACCCCCTGCTCTCCCAGTAGCCCCGGCTCTCCTCATCCAGCACCTCGATGGAGGTGATCCACTTGGCCCACTTGTAGCCATACCGCCCTTTAGCCACCAGCTGCAGGGGAAAGCCCCTCTCCGGGGGGAGAGTCAGGTCGTTGATCCCGTAGGCCAGGAGGATCTCCTGGTCCTGCAGATAGTCCAGCTCCAGTCCGGTGGAGTAGCCGTCTGCCGATCGGAAGAGCACGTAGGAGGCCCCGGGGGATAGCCCGGTCAGGTTCAGGAGGTCGGCCACCCGAAACCCGGTCCACTTGGCGTCAAATCCCCATCCCTCCACGCAGGGCATGTAGGCCAGCTCCGAGTAGGCCGGAAGCTCCAGGAGCTGATGGTAGCCCAGCTCCATCTCCCTCTCCACCAGGCCCCCAACCGCCAGCCTGTAACTCTGGCGGTCCAGGTGAATCGTCCCTGAGACGGCGTTGTTGCCCTGGCTGGCCAGGGGCGTCAGGACGACCCCCCGGTACTCCCGGGCCTCCACCTCCAAAAGCCTGCTGGAGGCCGGCTCCTGGGGGAGCAGGGTGACGTTTCCCTCGTCCGTCTGGCCGCCCTCCAGAGGGGCCTGGCCCAGCAGCATCAGGACCCCCATGACCAGGGTCACCAGGCCCAGGGCCGCCGCTGCCCGCCCCGCCCGGCAGTGGTCCTGGTGCCTCTTTCTCCTACCTGGAATCCATGCGCAAAGGGTGAGGAGCAGAGCCCCCAGGCCGGCCCAGGAGTGAAGGGTGTGAAAATCCAGGGGATAGAATCTGAACTCCCCGGCCTGGAGGTAGCCTATCAGCCCCAGGACAGCCAGGGCGATCACAGCCCGCCCGGCCGTCCTGTGCATTCTCCTCCATCCCGGGACCAGGGCCAGGGAAAGGGCCAGGATGGCGGCCAGAGCCGAAGGGACCCAGTGGAGAATAGAGAAGACCATCATATGAGCAGGGTCCCTGAAACCATAAATGTTATATGCTTCAGTTGCCCTCTAGAAAGGGCGAGAGAGGAAGGGCGGCTGCCGCTGGCAACTTCTTCGCTGGTGTGGAAAGTCCCTCCACCGCTGGACGCACAGGCATCCGAAAGGGTGCAGGGCGAGAGCTCTGGCTCTGGCACAGAAACGATACTGCCCTGTGTCAATGCGATGATGCTTCACGGCTGAGGTCGCACAGGAGGCAGATGAAACGGCGAAACCCTGTGGGTGCAAGCCAAAATAGAGCAATTATGGGGTGTCCAGCCCCGCTCGGGTATGGCGCTAAGCTAAATGCTGCCGAAACAAAAGGGGGCTTACTCTCCTCACTCGTCATTATACTCTTTTATGCTCCTTCATCCCTTCTCACCATCCCTTCCCTCCACTCTTTCGCTCCTTCACTCCACTCTTTCGCTTCCCTCCGGTGCTTCAGCTCTTTCTCTTCAATTCTTTTCCTTCTCCATCCCGCCCTCGCGGACCCTGGCCTGAACATCCCGCCCCTCCCCCCTCCAGACGTAGCGCCGAGCGGGCCATCAGCCTGGCCACCCGCAGGGGCTCGGGCACCCTGCCGTCCAGGGTGAACCTGTTGAGCAGAGCCTTGGCCTCCTGCAGGTCGATCCCCAGGGCCCGGGCGTAGACCTGATAGCCGGTCTTGAGGGTCAGGGCCTCCCTCTCCCCCAGCCGGTGGTACAGCCTCAGCTTCTCCTCCGGCCAGGCGAAGTACTCCTGAATGTAGCGATCCAGGCCGCCGGACTCCTCGTAGGTCAGACAGACCAGGGGCAGGCCCAGCTCCTCGTACACCTGCTGCAGGTCGATGATGTTGAACCAGCTTATGACCGCCCCGTTCAGCATGACCGCATTTACATCCGAGCGGTCCAGCTCCTGAAATATCTCCAGCACCCCGGCGGTCGCGTCATCCCCGGCCACGGTGATCTCGGCCAGGGCCGCTCCGTCTATCCTCAGGTCGCCTCGCATGACCACTCCCGCCAGCCTGGAGAGGGGCGGGGTGCGAACGAAGCTCTCTGCAATTCCAAGCACCCGGAGTCCCTTCTTCTGGAGTTGCAGATGCATGATTAATGCTATTGC
>JAAEEW010000208.1 GCA_013415595.1 Methanosarcinales archaeon
CCGTCCGCGATGCAGGCACAACCCTCCTCCTCCGCCACCCGGACCAGGACCTCTGCCGTGGCCTTCTTGCAGTGGTAGCAGCGGTCGGGGGCGTTGCGGGCTACAGTTGGGACCAGGAAGGTGAAGGGCTCCACCCGCAAGCGCAGACCCAGATCCCGGGCCGTCTCCTCCGCCGCCAAAAGCTCCCCCCGGGGGAGCGCCGGCGAATCCAGGATCACGCACACCGATCGATCGCCCAGCACCACGCTAGCCACCCGGGCCAGAAGGCTGCTGTCCAGCCCCCCGGAGTAGGATATCAGAATTCGGTCCTGACCGGAAAGCCAGTCCTTCAGCCGCTGCAACTTATCGTTGACTTCCATCTTTTCTCTTCCACCCAATGCCTGCATTCCAGGTTCATTCACTTGAAGATCTCCCCGGCCTGCCTGTACCACAGGACCAGGTCCAGGTGGTCCAGGGGAACTCCGATGCGGGCCGCAAACTCTCTCATCCGCTCCTCGATCCCCAGATAGGTCTTCCGGGTAAGGGAGGACGGGATCTCATCGATCACCTGCAGCCGGACCAGGTTTTTCAGGATGTGCCGGTCCAGGATGGAGAGGTCCCGGCCCATGCCGACGTTACGCAGGAAGTGGCTGGCCTCCTTGTATCCCATGCCGAAAACGTTCGTCACCAGCCAGTCCCTGACCCCGGCCGGGTCGCCGAGGCTGGAGATCACGGCCTTGATGGCCAGTTTGCCGTCCCGGGAGAAGGTCTCCCGGGCCAGGCAGACGTACTCGGACTTGCGGTACTTGAACCGCACCCCCTTCAGCAGGGGATGGATCTCCTCCGGCCGGCCCTCCATCACCAGCCCCTGACAGGTCAGGCTCTCCACCGCCGCCCAGCAGGAGCGGGCCCGGGACTGGGGGGTGAGCAGGCAGAAGACCAGCTCCCGGAATACGCCCTCGTCGTCGCCCTCTTCCCAGGCCCTCTGAAAATCCCTCAGCCGGGGCTCGATCTGAGGGGCCAGTGAGGCGTGAAGCTCGACGATCTCCTGGATGGCCTGGTCTAAATTCTGATGCTCCAAATCACTCTGGTCCGAAGCACTCTGGTCCGATGCACTCTGGTCCGATGCACTCTGGTCCGAATATTGGGATTCTATGGACGAAGTTTCTATGGACGGAGTTTCTCTGGCCTGAGGTTCTTTTGATGGAGATTCTCTGGCCTGAGATTCTCTCGCTTGAGATACCCTTCCTTGAGATACCCTTGCCTGAGACTGTGAAAACTGAGATCTCTCCGGCTCTGTTTCTGGGGGGGTCATTCCTGATAATCACATCCGGGGACTTGAGATGGGTCAAAGGAATACCGTCTATCAGCAGCTTTAGCCTTTTAGACTTTCCCCGCTGAGAATCTCAGGAGGGCATGAGCCAATCCAGAATGCCGGTCATCTTCAGCCCGATGTAGATCAGCACCAGGGTGAAGAAGAGCAACAGCTCCCGTCCGGGGATGCGGTGAGCGTACCTGACCCCCAGCCTGGCCATGGGAACGCTGGTCCCGGCGAGGAGGAGCCACTGCAGCAGGTCGATGTATCCCAGGGAGTAGGGGGTCAGACCCTCTACTCCCAGGCCGCTCACCAGGTAGGAGGCGATCCCACCCAGGGAGGTGAAGACGATGGCCAGGGTGGAGGTCCCAATGGCCCGGTGGATATCAAATCCCATCACCACCACCATCACCGGCACCAGCAGAACTCCGCCCCCGATTCCGGATAGCCCGCAGATCACACCGATGGGAAAGCCCCACAGAAGATAAGTGCGTGCCTTCACCGTCCGGCACGCCCCGCCGGAGCAGGGACGAAACAGGATCATCCTGGCGGCGCTGGCCAGGACCACCAGGCCGAATATCATCCTCAAGGGCTCCCCGGGGAGGTGAGCGGCGGCGTAGCCACCTAAAAATGCACCAACCACTCCGGTGGCTCCCAGATGGGCCGCGGCCTGCAGGTCCACCGCGCCCCGCCTGCTGTGGCCCCAGGCCCCGCTGGCAGCGGTAGGCAGGACCACGGCCAGGCTGGTGCCAAAGGCCATCCTGATGGCCAGGGTGGGGTCCAGACCTCCGGTCAGAAAGAGCCAGTACTGAACCGGTACCATGATGAAGCAGCCTCCCACCCCCAGGAGACCGGCGGCAAATCCCACCGCCAGGCCGGTGGCTATCAGCACCGCCACCGGCAGCAGGTCGACAGTCACCGACCGCCTCCCCCGGACCTGGCCGCCGGATAGCTGTTACCACTACTATTATTACTGCCCTGTAGTCCCTCGATCGAAGAGTGCTTCAAACCGCAATGACCTCATACCCCTCTTCCATGTACCGGATTTTGCAGCCACTATTTTGGTTCCTTCTCTTATATTACAAAATTCGGCTTCAAAATTTTCAGGTTTCTAACGACGCTCAATATCAATTAATATTCTATTTATATTATCTTTTAGCTCGCCCAGAGGCCCTTGCACAATCTCCCAGACCCGGAGGATATTGACCCCAAGGTAATCATGAACCAGTATATTGCGAAAGCCGGATATTCCCCTCCTGTCCACCTCGGGATGACGTGCTTTCAGATCCGCTGACAGCCTTTGGCTCGACTCTGCCAGAACCTGAAGGTTCCGCAGGACTGCGTCCTGGGCCATGGTATCAGCAATGAATTCGTCTCGACCTCCTGATGTGTATCGCTCCACCCGCTCTATGCATTCCGAGATGTGGATGAGATAGAGACGATCGTCCTTCATACCGATACAGCCTCACGGAGAATTTTCTCTCGAATATACCAGTGGAGGCCTTCCGGCTCGACGATATCCACCTTGCAGCCCATGAGATCTTGCAGGTCCATGACCATTCTGCCGATGTCCAGGAGGCTTCGTCCCGGCTCCATCTCCACCAACAGGTCAAGATCGCTATCGGGCCGTGCCTCGCCCCGGGCCGCAGAGCCGAAGACCTTGACGCTCCTGGCTCCATGAGCAGCGGCAATCGCCAAGATCTTATTTCGCTTCTCTTTGAGCCTTTTGATGATTTCACTCCCCGTTTGATGCATCAGCTAATATCTCGCCAGATATTCCCTATATCTTCTCTGGCCTGACGGCCTCAGCCGCCGGCTGGCCTGCAATCTGGCGCTCAGGCCTTCCGGCCGCCGCTGCCGTTGGTGTTTATGTTGATCAGAGCCGCCCTGGATCTCAGCTCCCCAGAATCTTCATCTCTCTATGCCTGGCCGAGATCTGATCCGCCAGCCGGTCCAGGGCCTTCAGGTCCTCCTCACTGGGGTACCCTCTGGCGATAACCGGCTCCAGCAGCTCCACCTTCAGGTTGGGGATCAGGGCCTGGATGTCCTGCACCATCTTGCTTCCCCAGCCGTAGGAGCCGATGATGGAGGCCACCCGGGTCTTGGGGCGCAGGGCGTTGGCCAGGACTGCGGCAAAGACCACGTTGGGGTGCGGTCCGGTGAGAACCGTGGACGAGCCCACCACCAGGGTGGCCGCGTCCACCAGGGCCATGGCCAGCTTGCCCGGGTCGCTGCCGGTCAGGTCGAACCTTTTCACCCCCACCCCCCGGCTGATCAGGGCCTCGGTGAAGTAGTCCACCATGCGCCTGGTGCTTCCGTGCATGGAGGTGAAGGGGATGACCACCTGGTTCTTGACCTCGTCCGAGGACCAGTCCCGGTAGGCGTCCAGGATGAACCGGGGATTCTTATGCAGGGGCCCGTGGCTGGGGGCGACGATTGCGATTGGCAGATCCTTCAGGCGCTCCAGGTGCCTCTTGATGCTGGACCGGAAAGGCATCATTATCTCTGCGTAGTACCTCTTGGCCGGCTCGTAGATCGCCGCCTCGTCCTCCACGAAGAGGTCGCTGCCGGCCAGGTGGGATCCCAGGAAGTCGCAGGTGAAGATTATTCTCTCCTCCTTCAGGTAGGTGAAGAAGGTGTCCGGCCAGTGGACCCAGGGGGCGTTTATGAACAGCAGGGTGCGGCTACCTAGCGTCAGCTCCTGGCCGTCGGCCACGGCGGAAATACGGCCTTCAGGCACCAGATTGAACTCGGCGATCAGCTCTTTGCCTTTAGCCGAGGCCAGGATGGAGGCCTCAGGGTAGCGGTTCAGTACGTCTCCCAGAGCCCCGGAGTGGTCCTGCTCGGCATGATGCGAGATCACGTAGTCGATCTTCTCCAGACCGAGTGCCTCCAGGTTCTCCAGGAGTACATCTTTCATGGGCGGATCGACGGCGTCCAGCAGGACCGTCTTCTCCGATCCCTTCACCACGTAGGCGTTGTAGCTGGTCCCGTCCGGCAGGGGAATCAGGCCGTCGAACAGCCTGCGGTCCCA
This sequence comes from Methanosarcinales archaeon, assembly GCA_013415595.1. Taxonomy (GTDB): domain Archaea; phylum Halobacteriota; class Methanosarcinia; order Methanotrichales; family Methanotrichaceae; genus JAAEEW01. The sequence continues at coordinate 4,329 of JAAEEW010000208.1, forward strand.
GTCGATGGCCCCCACCCAGTACACGTCCGGCCTAATCTCTCTAATCAGACTCATATCTCCCTAACACCCCATTCTCTGCTTTTTCCCCGGGCACTCCAGGAATTCACTGCCCGGAATTCTTCACCGGCAACCTTCCCCCGGCTGCCGGTCAATGCTCCTGGCCTTCCTCCTGCTCGCTGTCATAGCCCCGGTCATACCCCGGTCATAGCCTCGAGCATGGCCTCGATCTTCGCCTCGGTCATGGCCTGGATCATGATCGCGGTCACGGCCGCGACCCTGCTGGCGATCACCGGTCACCGGCACCATGATCATCATCATCATGGCCGGGTTCGTGATGGTGAACGTGCTCCAGGTTGCCAAAGGCCCTGACCACCACCTCGCTCAGTGCCGGATGGATCACCTGGGACCGGGCCAGAGGCATGTAGTCCTGGTCGTCGGTGTTCATGAGGAAGACCACCTGCTGAACCAGGTCGGGAGACGACGACCCGATTACGTGAAAGCCCAGGATCTTCATGGTGGCGGCGTCTACTATGGCCTTGGCCAGGGTGTCCTCCTCGCCCATGGCGTAGCCCTTGGCCACGTCGGCGTAGGTGGCCCGCCCCACGTAGATGTCGTAGCCGGCCGCCAGGGCCTCCGCCTCCGTCATGCCCACCCCGGCCACCGGGGGATGAGAGAAGACGGCATGGGGAACAGCATGGAAGTCCACCGGAACCTTCTCCTCGGTGAAGGCGTTCTTCCACACCACCCCGGCCTCGTAGTTGGCGGTGTGCCTGAACATGTGCCTGCCGATGGCGTCTCCCAGGGCCCAGATTCCCGGCTTAGTGGTCTCCAGGTACTCGTTGACCCTGATCCAGCCCTTCTTGTCGGTCTCCACCCCGGTCTTCTCCGGCCGGAGCAGGTCGGCGTTGGAGCGGCGGCCGGTGGCAACCAGGATCTCCCCTGCCGAAAATTCCTTCTCCTGGCCGGTGGAGCGGTCCACGGCGTGAACCACCTTTTTTCCGCCTGACGACTCCACCCTCACCGCCTCGTGGCTGGTGTGGATGTTCATGTACCTGGACATGGCCCGGAGGGCCGTCTCCGAGATCTCCCGGTCCTCGGACTTCAGCAGGAGCGGACTTCGGCCCAGGACCGTGACCTCAGTTCCCATGGCCGAGAAGAAGTGGCCGAACTCGCAGGCGATGTAGCCCCCGCCCAGAATTATCAGGCTCTCTGGAAGCTCCTGCATGTGAAATACGGAGACGTTGTCCAGGTAGCCGGCCTCCTTCAGCCCGGGGAGGGGAGGGATCAGGGCCCGGGCCCCGGAGGCGATCAGGATCCTGGGGGCGGTTATCTCTTTATCTCCCGTGCGGATGGTGTAGTCGGCGACGAACTCTCCGGTCTGGTCGAACCAGGTGAACCCTTCCTCCGACCTTATGCTCCGGGCGATCTCCTGGCACTCTCCATCCACCAGGGCGCGCATGCGCTTCATTATCAGGGGAAAGTCGATCCTGTCGATGCTGCCGTGAACTCCGATCCTGGATGCGTCCTGCAGGGTGCGGACCACGTCTGCCGGGTAGATTAGGATCTTGGAGGGAATGCACCCCACGTTCAGACAGGTGCCTCCCATCGGTCCGTGCTCCAGCAGGGCCACTCTCCTGCCCTCATGGTAAGCCCGGGAGGCCACGATCAACCCGGCGCCAGAGCCTATGACGATAAAGTCAAATTCTTCTGCCATATCAGTCCTCAATTGTCTTCTTTAAAAAATTTTAGAAAAATTGATTGCCGTCCGGATGGGGGCTCATCCGGACTTGCGATCCTTTGCCGGGCCTGTGCAGGGCGTCCCCATCCTTCATCCTTCGGCCTGGCCTGTGGAGAGCCTGGCCTGTGGAGATCAGAGGAACTTCTCCGGCTCTTTGTCGAAGGCCTTCTTGCAGCCCGGAGCGCAGAAATAATACCTGGTCCCCTTATAATCGCTGGTGAACCTGGCGGTCTTCTCATCCACTTCCATCTTACAAACCGGATCTATTGCCACCATGATTGAAACCTCCCTACTCTCTAATTCTTTTTGCTTCTGGTATATACTTTTTGAGCAGGAGGGAGAGGCTCACCACGGTCACCGAGCTGAGGGCCATGGCCAGCCCGGCCAGCTCCGGCCGGAAGGTGATCCTGAAGGCCGGGTAGAGCACTCCAGCGGCCACCGGTATCAGAGCCACGTTGTAGGCGAAGGCCCAGAATATGTTCTGCTTGATCCGGGACATCACCTTCTTGCTGAGCTGGATGGCGGCCACGGCGTCCAGCAGGTCGTCACGCATGAGCACTATCCCTCCAGTCTCGATGGCCACATCAGTGCCTGATCCGATGGCGATTCCCACGTCAGACTGGGCCAGGGCCGGGGCGTCGTTAATGCCGTCGCCCACAAAGGCCACCACGTTTCCCCCTTCCTGCAGCCTCTTCACCTCAGAGGCCTTGTCCTGGGGCAGGACCTCGGCATAGACCTCCTGGATCCCTATCTGCTCGGCCACCGCCCGGGCGCTGCGGGGGTTGTCTCCGGTGATCATGACCACGCCCAGGTTCATCCGCTTCAGCTCGGAGATGGCCAGGGCGGCGTTCTCCTTGATGCGGTCGGCGATGGCCACTATCCCCAGCAGCCGGCCGTCCAGGGCCACGAACAGGGCTGTGCGTCCCAGCTTCTCGTAATCCAGGGCTTTTGCCGATATCTCATCGCTGATGGGGATGGAGCGCTCGGAGAGCATGGTCCGGTTGCCCATCACCAGCTCCTTCCCGTCCATCCTGCCCACCACCCCTTTGCCGGCAAAGGCGTAGAATTCCCTGACCTCCTGCAGGTCCAGGCCTTCCGCCCGGGCCTTTCGCACCACGGCATCGGCCAGGGGGTGCTCCGAGCTGTTCTCCAGGCTGGCCGCCAGCTGCAAAAGGGCCGATTCGTCTCCGTCGGCGGCAAAGATGTCGGTCACGTCCGGGCGGCCCACGGTGAGGGTGCCGGTCTTGTCGAATACCACCCGGTTCAGGTGGTCCGAGACCTCCAGGGCCTCACCGCTCTTGATAAGCACTCCCAGCTCCGCCCCCCGGCCCAGGCCCACGGTCACCGCTGTGGGCGATGCCAGGCCCAGGGCGCAGGGGCAGGCCACCACCAGCACGGAGATCATGGTGGTGAGGGAGAATAGGAGCACCCCCTCAGGCTGGAGATAGCGGCTTCCCAGGACGAAGTACCAGGCCAGGAAGGAGAGGAAGGCTATGGTCAGCACCACGGGGATGAAGTAGCTCACCGCCCGGTCGGCTATCCTCTGGATGGAGGGCCGGGATCCCTGGGCCTGGTCCACCAGGTCGATGATCTGGGCCAGCACCGTCTCCCGTCCCACTCTGGTGGCCCGGAAGCGAAGGGCGCTGTTCTTGTTCAGGGTCCCTCCCACCACTGCTGAATGGGCCTTCTTCAGCACCGGGATGGGCTCGCCGGTGATCATGGACTCGTCCACGTAGCCCTCTCCATCCAGGACCTCGCCGTCGGTGGGGATCTTCTCCCCCGGCCGGACCAGGATCACGTCTTCCACCTGCACCTCCTCGATGGGGGTCTCCACCTCCTGGCCGTCCCGGATCAGGGTGGCCGTCCGGGGCTGAAGCCCCATGAGCTTCTTGATGGCCTCCGAGGTCCGCCCCTTGGCCCGGGTCTCCATGTAGCGGCCCAGGGTGAGGAAAGAGGCCAGCATGACCGCCGTCTCGTAGAACATGAAGTCCGGGGTGAGGACTATCCTGAAGGTCCCCAGCACGCTGGAGACGTAGGCCACTCCGATGCCCATGGAGTACATTACGTCCATGTTCAGGTTTCTGTTCTTCAGCGCCCTGTAGGCGGCCCTGAAGATGGGGGCGCTGACGTAGACGAAGACCGGCAGGGAGATTAGCAGCATCAGGACGCCCATGGGAAGGAACATGAAGAGGTGGCCCAGGGGGAGAAACATCATGGCCATGAGAAGCAGGCTGACCGCAAATCCCACGATTATCCGCCTCTTCTTCTCCCTCAGGTCCTTCTCCCTGGCCGCCCGCTCCAGGTCTTCGGTGTCTTCCCCCACCACCCCCAGGTACTGGTAGCCGGAGTCGTCGATGGCCTTCCGGATCTCGCCCATGGTGGTCAGCCGGGGATTGTAGGTGACGTAAGCCCTCTCCGAGCCCAGGTTGACGGTCACGTCCAGCACTCCGTCCAGGGATTTGATGGCCTCTCCCACCGTGGAGACGCAGGTGGCGCAGACCATGCCCCCTACCTTGATGGTGGCCCGCTCGTCGATCACCTCGTATCCGGCGTCCTTCACCGCCAGCTCCAGATCCTTGAGGTTGACCTTGCCCGGGTCGTACTCCACGGAGGCAGTCTCCTTGCCCAGGTTGACCTCTGCCCTCTTCACGCCCTCCCGGCCCTTAAGAGACTTCTCGATGGTGGCCGCACAGGTGGCGCAGGTCATCCCCGAGATTCTAAGCTCCGCCCTCTTCTCTTCCGTCATTCTCCATCCCCCAGTTTCATTTCAGTCCCCGGTCACCCTCCGGCCCTGGGCTCGTCCCCTCACCGTCACAGCCGGCCGCCTGAGGTTCGTCCGCCGTCTGCTCACGGCCCAGGATGTCCTCTCTCGTCCTCAGGTACTCCTCTCTGGTCAGCTCTCCCCGGGCGTACCTCTGGTCCAGTATCTCCTCCGCGGTCAGGCCCGGCGGGGCCTCCAGCCGGGGGACTCCGGCCAGGGAGCCCTCCTCCCTGGTCAGGAGATAGATTATCAGGAAGAGGATGCCCAGCCACGGGATCAGCACCAGTATGGCCCACAGTAGGCCGTTCTTGCCGTGCTCCTCAGCGTCCCGGTAGACCAGAAAGGCCACGGCCAGGAAGACCAGCCAGCGGAGAGCCGATCCAAAGCCCATGAAGGGGAAGAACCACCAGCTCCAGTCGCCTCCCCACCACCAGCCGTCGTGCCACCAGTCCATCATGTGAGGACCGTCCAGGGTCCAGAACATCCACTCTCTGATGATGTCAGTCATTGCCCGCCCCACGCCAAGCGCTCAAATTGCATTTATTGAAGCATTTATTGCGGCATGTATTACAGCACGTCATTACAGCATTCATTACACATCTCGAAAGACAGCAGACCTCCGCCTGATCTCACATGAACCTCTCGAACCGATCCTTCTTCACCTTGCAGATGGGACAGACCTCCGGGGGCTCATCCCGGGCGCAGAGGTATCCGCAGACCCTGCACCGCCACACGGGCATGGACTGGGGGGCGAACCTCTCGAACCGGTCCTTGTTCACCTTGCAGATGGGGCAGACCTCCGGGGGCTCATCCCGGGCGCAGAGGTACCCGCAGACCCTGCACCGCCACACCGGAGCTGATCCCGGCAGGAAGCTGCCCCGGGCCACTGCGGCCTCTCTGGACCGCTCCTCCGGGGAGGGCCGTCTCTCCGGAATGGAGCCCAGGGACTTTTCGCCCTTCAGCACATCCTCCGATACGTACAGGGCGCAGTAGCAGGCCCCGAACTGGTTGATGTCTGCGTCCCGGTAGTCGCAGGGGCAGATTATGTCCAGGTCCTCTTCCCTGACTCCGGAGGACAGGCGGCAGGGACAGGCCGGATATCCAAAGCGAGCCTCGTTGGTCAGGAGACCTCTCACCAGGTCCCTGGTGAACTCTTCATCCGGATTCAGGTTGTATCCCCCGGCCTTTGCCTCCCTCTCCAGACGCCGGTAAAGCCTCTCCACTTCTGCTTCATTCAACTCGGTCATGATTTGCCTCCGTCTACTCTTCTCTCATCAGCCATTTTGAAGCGCTCAAAGGCCCAGAGCCTCCCGGGTCTCATTCTCCTTGAAGCCCACGATGCACTTCTGGTCGTTGATAACCAGGGTGGGAAAGGAGCAGGCCGGATTGAATCTGGTGACCTCCTCGATGGCCTTCTTTCTCTCCGCCCCTCGCTCCAGGTCCACGAAGACGTAGCTGTATTCGACCCCCAGCCTGGAGAGCAGGTCCTTGGTCTTCTTGCACCAGACACAGGTGCTCAAAGCGTAAAGCATGACCTTTCCCCGATTCTGACCTTTGACCGTAACGACATTCATAGAATCACAACGCTTCAATTGATTATGCTACAATTAATGATAGATGTTGGCTATGAAAAGATAAATAGATTTTCAGCCGGGACGAGTTTACGAAGGATGTTCGAGCAATCTGTAGCGCCAGGCTGACGGTCGCTGAAAAACCATGCCAAAAAGAGCCAGGGCATAAATTTAACATTGGCATAAGGGCATCCCTGGCCCCCTTGCCAATGAACGATTAAATGGTCGAGTTTACCTCATCCTGGACTCAACCATATCCTCACGAAGCCTGCACAGATTCTCCGCGCCCCGGATGTAGAACCAGTAGTGAACCACTACCAGAAGGCCCCATCCTACTACTGGATAGTACATGGCCAATCCCGGATCGACCTTAATGGTCCCCATGAGGTTCAGAGCCAGCCAGATCAGATTCACTACCACATAAATCCCTATGTGGAGGTTGAACAATTTCATCTGGTCTGCAACCGTTGCATCTCTGAATAGTCTCTTATATTCGTCGAGAGATCCCGCCATTCATTATCACCTCCCCAAGAATGACAATGACTAATATTAGCGGTTTGAAAAGATATAAAGTTTATGGATATCCAGTTGAAGGATTTGAATTCCCTGGCATCCGGATCGTCGGCAATTGCAGAGCCGAAATCGGAACAACTGGCCAATTAGCCGCCCGTTAATTTACTATCCAAATTCTGATTGAATTAATCACAATAGTAAAAATAATTGCATAGATGGTAATAGCCATCATTTAAAAGGTCGGCATTTCGGAAGGATGAAAACATTCGGAGGGAGGGAAAGCTTGAATTTCCTCCCCGCCCATTCTGCTTTCCATGAGGTTGACGCTTACAATCATTTCATTGATGCTTGCGGCTCTGGTCGTGGGCTCATGCTATGCTCATCCCAACGAGGCCAAAGGAACGGTAAAATCAATCAGCAGAGGAGACACTTTCGTGGTGGACGGGGTGGGGCAGGTCAGGCTGGCAGACGTGGTGGCCCCCGACGTGACCAGCATGGACGGCGTTCACTCCAAACAGTACGCCCTGGAGCAGCTCCTGAACGTGCAGGTATTTCTGGACATGGACAACGTTACCGGATACAATCCGGAAGGAACGACCGTCTGCGTGGTCTATCTGGCCAATCCCAACGGCACTCCCAATCTGAACAGGATATACAATCGCATGATCGTGGATGCCGGATTTGCCCGCCTGGCCGACGACGGCGGAAATGAGTTCGATCCTGCCGACTGGTACCCGGGCGAGAACGTCACGGCCTGATCCGACGAGATTGGCCAGGCCATGCCTGCTCCTCCCCGTCCCCTGGCCCCCGGATGGAAAGGGCGAAGATCTGCCGCCCTGGATGTCTGCAGCATCGATCCATTCCCCGTGCCGTCCCCTCTGCCCGGCCGGGGATCGGAAGTAGCATCTGCAGGGGCGAAAAATTGCCCCAGACCTGCCCATCAGGTCAATCATCGCCCGGTCTATTAGCAATAAAATCCCTTTTTTAGGGGATGGCACCACCCCAAGATATTAAAGAGAAAAGATCCCAGCTATGGGTGAGGCCCCGACCAGCAGGCTTTGAGACTGACGAATAGAGTCCGGGCGGGCGTTTGTAGATCTCCGGCCGGCTTGAAGACTGCTAAAAGAGCGACCTCAAGGAGAGGAGCTGAATGGTAACCTTTGATCCCAAGGTCAGGCTGTCCCACATGGACAGTTACATCCGGAAAATACATCAGAGTCTGCCCCCTGAGGAGGCCAGGATACAGTTGCTGAGGTGCAGATTGGTGGGATACAAGCTGGTGGCTGAGCTGGCTATGGAGGGCTACACCCGGGCCACCGTGGACGACCTGATGGCCGTGGCCTACGAAAACCTGAGCAAGGTCTCCGGCATAGAGATCTCAGATCCCTATCTCACTCCCTGCGAATCTCAGTACTCCCTGCTGGAGGAACTCAAGTCTTACCCTTACCGGGATCAGTCCGACCGCTTCATGACCTTCATCAAGGCCGAGTTCAAGAAAGTCTTCATCCCCACCCTCCGGCTGATGACTGAGCTGTGCCATTCCGAGAACAAGTATTCCTGGGAGGAGGTCGAGTCCCAGCTGGAGAAGGTCATGGTCGAGCTGGGAGTGGAGGTCAACTGGCCGGAGTGCGATTCCTACCTGGAGAATTACTTGAAGAAGGTATCCGCTGTTTTAAATTTGAAGATTTGACTGGTAGGATTCGAAGATCGGTGAAGGGCATCCGTCCTCCGTTTCCCTTTTCCTCGATATCACAATATCTCTCCGGTCTAATATCTCTCCGGTCTATCGGTCTATTCTATTGGCTCAGCAGCCCCGCTCCATTATCTCCACGGCCTGGTCGATGGTGCTGGCCTTGACCGCCCCGGGGACGTCCCAACTGTTCAGGCTTATCACCAGCCGCTCCATCTTCAGGGCGTGGGCCATCTCCGAGAGGGTGCCGTGCTCTCCGGGAAGGGCGATGACCACGTCGGCGCTGCGAACTATTATGGCGTTCCGGGCGTGGCCCATCCCCGTGGCCACCTCGATGTCCAGGAAGGGGTTGCCCTCGTTGCGGTCGCCGGGAAGGATGCCCACGGTCAGGCCTCCTCCCTCCCGGGCTCCCTTGGCTGCCGCCTCCATCACTCCGCCCCGTCCGCCGCAGATCAGGATGTGACCGGCCCGGGCAATTCTGCGCCCCAGCTCTTCCGCCGCCTCTCTTACCTCCGGGGAGCACTCAGCTCCCCCCACTACCGCTACTTGCACTTCTTTTGGCCTCCCATTTGCCTCTCGCTCTGGCCGATTTCGGCCTTTGACGTTGCAGTCTATCGTCTAAGACGCAACCTTTTCATACCCTTCCAGGGACATATCTTTTGTGACCGCCTTCGAGAAGCTGCACCCGGAGATAAGGAAGCTGCTGGCCGGGCAGGGCATTGTCGAGCCCACCGCCCCCCAGGAGCTGGCCATCCCACCCATCCTGAAGGGGGAGCACGTTCTCCTGATCGCCCCCACCGGGACGGGAAAGACGGAGGCGGCGGGCCTTCCCCTCTTCCACAAGATTCTGTCCGAGAGGGGGGAGGGCAACCGGGCGCTCTACATCACGCCTCTGCGGGCCCTCAACCGGGATATGCTGCGGCGGTTTCAGGAATGGGGGGGCGCACTGGGGATCACCGTGGCCGTCAGGCACGGGGACACCACCCAGAGCGAGCGGGCCAGGCAGTCCCGCAAGCCTCCGGAGCTGCTGATCACCACCCCGGAGACCCTGCAGGTCATGCTCACCGGCAAGAGGCTTCGCCACAACCTGGCCGGGGTGAGGACGGTGGTGGTGGACGAGGTGCACGAGCTGGCCAGCTCCAAGCGGGGCTCTCAGCTAGCGGTCCTCCTGGAGAGGCTGGTGGAGGTGGCGGGGGAGTTTCAGCGGGTGGGGCTCTCGGCCACCGTGGGCTCGCCGGAGGAGGTGGCCCGGCTCCTGGCCGGGTCCGGCCGCCCCTGCCGGATCGTCAACGCCGACGTGGAGCGGGCCGTCCGCTTCCGGGTGGCCAGCCCCAGGGTGACCCGGGCGGACCACTCCCTCGGCCGGGAGCTGGAGTGCGAGCCCGGCCTGGCCGCCCAGATCCGGTGGATCAGGGAGACGGTCAGGAAGAGGAAGTGCCTCATCTTCGTCAACACCAGGCAGGCGGCGGAGGTCCTGGGCTCCCGGTTCAAACAGCTGGGCGAGCCCATCGGAGTTCACCACGGCAGCCTGTCCCGGGAGGCCAGGATCGAGGCGGAGGAGGCCTTCAAGGACGGGGCGCTGCAGGGGCTCATCTGCACCTCGTCCATGGAGCTGGGGATCGATATCGGTGACGTGGACCACGTCATCCAGTACAGCTCTCCCCGGGAGGTGGCCAGGCTGCTGCAGCGGGTGGGCCGGTCCGGCCACAGGATCGGCATGACCTCCTCCGGGACCATAATCGCCACCGGGCCCGACGACATCGCCGAGGCCTGCGCCATCGCCCGCCGGGCGGCAGAGGGCAGACTGGAGGAGATCCTGATCCACCACCAGCCTGCAGACGTGCTGGCCAATCAGCTGGTAGGGCTGACCCTGGACTTCGGAGACCTGGACCTGGAGCGAGCCCTGAAGATAGTGGCCCGCTCCTATCCCTTCCGGGAACTGACCAGGGAGGACCTGGGACGGGTGGTCTACGAGGTGCAGGACCACCGCCTGCTGGGTGAGGAGGGGGGAGTGATCCAGCGCCGTCGCAAGGGCCTGGAGTACTACTACGAGAACCTGTCCATGATCCCGGACGAGAAGAGGTACGAGGTCTACGACATGGTATCCCGCAAGTCGGTGGGCACCCTGGACGAGGCCTTCGTGATCAACTTCGCCAACCCCGGAGCCACCTTCATCACCCGGGGAGAGATCTGGGAGATCGCGGAGATCGAGGACGACCGCATCAAGGTGGTGCCTATCCACCGCAGCGGGGAGATTCCGAGCTGGACCGGAGAGGAGATCCCGGTGCCCTTCCAGGTGGCCCAGGAGGTAGGAAACATCCGGGCCCGGGTGGCCGCACTCCTGGAAGGAGGGGCGGCAGACTGCTCCGGGCCGGACTGCGGTGGGGATGAGGGCAGCGAGATAGACAGCAGCTCTGTGGAAGGCAGCTATGCAGATGACAGCTTCGTAGATGACAGCTATGCAGAGGGCAGCTCCTCGAGGGGCGGAGGGGCAGGCCGGGCCCAGGGTGGCGAAGGATGGGATGGAGACGAAGACCGGACGGAAGCTCCCGGGAGGGGCCGCAGAGGAAGGGAGGCGGCGGTGAGGATGCTGATGGACTGCTACCCGGTGGAGAGGGAGGCAGCGGAGGAGATGGTGGGCCTGATCCAGAGCCAGCTTGCCAAAAACCTGGAGGTGCCCGACCACCGCACCGTCACCGTGGAGTCGGAAGGCCCAACCGTGGTGATCAACGCCTGCTTCGGCCACAAGGCCAACGACGCCCTGGGCCGGGTGATCACCGCCCTCCTCTCAGCCCGGTTTGGCAGCAGCGTGGGGATGGAGATCGATCCCTACCGCATCACCCTGGAGCTTCCCCGCACCGTGCTGGCCGATGAGGTGGTCTCCATGCTGGACCAGCTCGACCCGGAGCACGTGAGGACCATCCTGGAGCTGACCCTGAAGAACACCACCCTCCTTCGCTGGAAGATGGTGCACGTGGCCCGGAAGTTCGGGGCGCTTCGCCGAGATGTCGACTACGAGCGGGTGTCCATGATCCGGCTGCTGGCCATCTTCGAGGAGACGCCCATGTACGACGAGGCCCTGCGGGAGATATTCCAGGACCGGCTGGACGTGGTGCGGGCCCGGGAGGTGCTGGAGAGGATGAAGACCGGAGAGATCCGGGTACTGGCCAGCTCCTCCAGCCCCATCGGCTCTTCCGGCCGGGGCGGAGGCCGGGACATGACCTCGCCGGAGCACGCCGACGGGGCGGTGCTGGACCTGCTGAAGGGCCGCATCATGAGCGATCACGTGATCCTGTTTTGCGTCAACTGCAAGAAGTGGAAGTCCAACCGGGAGGTGAGCCGGGTCCCGGAGACGCCGGAGTGCCCCCTGTGCGGCTCCCGGATGGTGGCCGCCCTCAAGCCCTGGGAGGACGAGGAGATCAAGGTGGTCAGGAAGCCGGAGAAGAGCAAGACCGCGGAGGACCGCCGCCGGACCAGGAGGGTCTACCGCAACGCCAACCTGGTGCTGAGCCACGGCAGGACCGCGGCCATCGCCCTGGCCAGCCGGGGCCTTGGGCCGGAGACCGCCGCCCGGGTGATACGAAAGCTGCAGACCAGCGAGGAGGAGTTCTACCGGGACATCCTGCGGGCGGAGAGGGACTACGCCCGGACCAAGAGGTTCTGGAGCTGAAAATAGCGGCTGGCGAGCTGAGTCTCGCAAACCAAAGAGCCGATTGCGTGAAGGAATAGGGATGACAAAAGGGATGACAACGGCTATAGGGATGCGGGAGATTATTCAGCATTGATACTGTTGAGGAGCTTCGATAGGAGATATCGCCCCCATATATAATAATAGTAATCACAGCCCTTTGATTTGAGGTGATAGTCTTTAAGCAACCCTGAGCGCTGGAGCCGACACCGCCCACTGCCCCTGGACATAGAAGCCCGGCTGCTGAACCTGACGGAGCTCTGGGAGAGGGAGGGCGTGCTGCTGGCCTACCTGTTCGGCTCTCTGGCGGCCAGGAACCAGCGCATGGAAAGGCCCCCAGGTGACGTGGACCTGGCAATCCTCACCAGAGAGGGCCTGACCCTGGGCTGTACGAGGCCCTGACAGATGCCCTGGGCAGAAAGACTGGATGTGGTGGATCTGAAGAGCGCCTCGCCCGTTCTTCGATTCGAGATCCTTCGTGAAGGGCGGCCTATCTACGTATCAGACCAGGATATCAAAGAGCGCTACGAGATGGAGACCATCCATCTCTACCGGGTGACGGCGC
>JAAEEW010000209.1 GCA_013415595.1 Methanosarcinales archaeon
AACGAGGGCCGGTCCGGCTCCGGGGCATAGCCGGAGGCGTCTGTGGCCTCATGGCGGTCCAGGTTTTGCGGCGGCTCTTCAGACCGGGAGGAGGGACGGATGCCCCGGCCGGCGAAGAAGACGGCGCCGCACAGCAGGATCAAAAGCAGCGACCAGGCCACGGTGTAGCCGGGGCGAACTCCGTAGCCGCAGGAGACCCAGGCCAGGAGGTCGAAGAGCCTGGACCAGCCCCAGGCCTTCTCCTCCTGGGCCAGCCGCCGGTACTGGTAGTAGCACTCGTCTGCGTCCTGGAACCACCCCACGTCCTTGTAGTTCTCCACCAGGGCCAGGTAGACCGCCCCCTGGAAGACCAGGTGGTCCCGGATGTCGCTCCAGCTTGCCAGCAGCCGGTGGACGTCCGAGTTGTTCAGATAGATGCGGGACTGCTCGCCGAAGGTCACTCCGGGCATCATCATGTTGTTGATGGAGGCCCCGGCCAGGAGAAGCTCGCCCTGGAAGTGGGTGTTTCCGAATATGGCGTAGCCCTTGAACTGCACGCTCTCCAGGTTGACGTCCCCGAGGAAGCGGACGTCGCTGAACAGGCAGTTGCCGTCGAAATCCGCGAAGAGGAAGTCGGCCGCCTTCTCGAAGCGGGCGGCGGAGAAGTAGACGTACTTGCCAAAGCGGATTCCCTTGAAGCTGGCGTTGCCCAGGAAGGTGGTGCCGTCGAAGTAGACGAAGTCGGTGTTGAACTGTGCGAAGTTGAAGTTCACGTCCCTGGAGAACTGGCTGTAGGAGAAGTCGGTATCACCGTCGAAGGCGGCCTGGACGTAGTTCGCCGGAGACTGGAAGGTGCAGGACGAAAAATCGGCATAGCCGCGAAAGATGGTATGGGGGAACTCCGCTTCCTGGAAACGGCAGCCCCTGAAGAACGAGTCCTTTTGAAACTCCGTCTCCCGGAAGTCCACCGGGCCGTCCACGGTCAGGTTCTCCAGGAAGACCATTCCCCCCAGGGAGGAATTGGTGATGCATAGCGACTTTACACGGAAGTCCCCGGGCCCAAGGAGGCTCAGGTCCAGGTCGCCCCCCACCAGGACCCGATCGTAGCCCACCGCCCCTCCCGCCCGGATCTGGGAGAGGATATCCTGGGCCATAACCACCCTTTGCTCCTCGGCCGATGCTGGCTGCAGCTGGAATGAGAAGATCGCCACGATGAAGATAAAATACAGAAGCAGCCAGGTCCGGTTGAAGATCCCACCCGAGATCTCCCTTTGGGGGCAGGAAACGTATAATCCTTCTGATAATAGTTCCAAGAGTCCTCCAGGTCCGGGAGTCAGGGGCAAACCTCCTGTAATGAAGATTACGCTCCCCATTTCCGCAGCCACATGCCCTGTCGCCCTTCTACGACGGCCCCTTGGCCAATCGCCCTTCTTCGCCGCCCAAATTGTCCGCTGCCGGCGGCGGCAAAACTTTATACCCCCAGATCCCCACTTTTTCCCAGATGGAGTACCTACCGGAGCAGATGGCGGCCGGCCTGGCCAGTCAGGGATACCACCTGGCAGGCCATGCCGCGGTCAAGCCCTGCCTGTGGCTCAAGAGGAGCCTTCGGGGGGGCGACCAGTGCTACAAGCACCACTTCTACGGCATCGCCAGCCACCGCTGCGTCCAGATGACCCCCACCCTGCACTGCAACCACCTCTGTCACCACTGCTGGAGGCCGGTGGACCAGCCCATCGCCCCTCCCCGGGAATGGATGGAGCCGGGAGAGCTGCTGGACGGCATCCTGAAGGAGCAAAAGAGGCTTCTCTCCGGCTACGGCGGATCGGAGGTGGTGGACCGCGTCCGGCTGGAGGAGGCCGCCAGGCCGGCCCACGTGGCCCTCTCCCTGATGGGGGAGCCGACCATGTACCCCCACCTGGACGAGCTGGTAGAGGAGGTTCGCCGCCGGGGCATGACCGCCTTCCTGGTGACCAACGGGACCCGGCCGGAGGTCCTGGAGAGGGTCAGGCCCACCCAGCTATACCTGAGCCTGAACGCCTCGGACCAGGGCCTCTACGAACAGATGGCAAAGCCGGCGTCCCCCGGGCTGTGGGACCGCATCCTGGAGAGCCTGGCAGTGCTGAAGGACCACCCCGGCAGAACGGTGGTCAGGATGACCCTGGTCCGGGGCCTGAACATGGACGATCCGGCCGGCTACGCCCCACTGCTGGAGGAGGCCCGGCCGGACTTCGTGGAGGTGAAGGCCTACATGCACCTGGGCCGGTCCAGGAATCGGCTCTCCCGGGACTCCATGCCCGAGCACCAGGAGGTCCTGGAGTTCGCATCCCGGCTGGCGGACCTCATGGGCTATGTCCTGGAGGACCAGGTACCTCTGAGCAGGGTGGCCCTGCTGACCGGGGGAACGGCGGACAGGATCATCGCCGAATCCTGAGAACTGATAAAAATTGTTTTATTCTAATTAATATAGTTCGGCGTGTTTTGGCACTGTTATGGTCCATCAGTGGGAAAGCTATTTTTGCTAGTAGCGACATAGCCCCATATGTTGACATGGGGACTGTGATTTCTTTGACAAATCCTGGTGAAAGTGCGCGAAGGCTAAAGGTCATGCTAGTGGAGGACAACCCGGAGGACGTCTTCCTCACCAGGAAAGTGCTCAGGCATAGACAGCTCGATCAGGACCTGATGGTGGCCGAGGACGGCCTGCAGGCCCTGGAGGCCCTGAAGAAGCTGGCTGAGGAGGGCTCCCGGCTGCCGGACCTGATCCTCCTGGACATCAACCTGCCGGTGATGGGGGGCCTGGAGTTTCTGCAGATGCTGAAGGACGACTCCCGCTTCACCCCCATTCCGGTGGTGATCCTCACCGGGTCCAACATAAACGGGGACATCCAGCGCAGCTACGACCTGGGAGCCAGAACCTACCTGGTCAAGCCCATACGCATCCAGGACCTGGCTCTGGCTGTGAATGACCTGTTCCCGGAAAATTGACCTCTTCTCAAGTGAAGAATCCTTCTTCAATGAATCGTCCCTGGTGAAGGTCGTTCACCGGGCCAGGAGCCTGGCGTGTTCCAGGTTCTTGACGTCGTCTCTTCTGCCGTCTACCGGCGTCTCCAGAATCACCGGTAGATCGGACAGCGCCGGGTGGTGCAGGACGGATGCCAGCCCCCGGTCGCCGATTTGGCCCAGCCCCAGGTGCTCGTGCCTGTCCCGGGCAGATCCCGGCCCGTGCCGGGCGTCGTTGAGGTGGACGAGCTTCAGCCGGGACAGCCCCACCGCCTGGTCCAGGAGGTTCATGGTCCGGCCAAAGCCACCGGCTGCGTCGATCTCGTACCCGGCGACGAAGATGTGGCAGGTGTCCAGGCAGACGCCCACCTGGTCGGCCCCGAAGCCCTCGGCCAGCTCCCCCAGGTCCTGGAAGGTCCCCCCAATGCTGTTGCTGGTCCCGGCGGTGGTCTCCAGCAATATCATCACCTGGCAGTCCGCTCCGGCCAGGGCCCTCTCCAGGGCTCCTTTGATCCGGCCAATGCCCACCCCGCGACCCTGGCCCAGGTGGCTGCCGGGGTGGGTCACCAGGTACGGTATTCCCAGCCTCTGGCAGCGCAGGAGCTCTCGCACCAGGACCTCCACCGACCGCTGGTAGACCTGGTCCTTCTGCGAGGCCAGGTTGGGAAGGTAGGGCATGTGGGCCACCGCCGGAGAGAGGCCCGAGCTGGCCATCTTCTCCCGGAAGGCCGCAACCTCTGCCTCCTGCAGCTCCCGGGCCTGCCAGCTCCGGGGATTGCTGGTGAATATCTGGAAGGCGTCGCACCTGAGGGCCGCCGCCCGGTCCACAGCCCGGTCTATGGACCCGGCTATGGATACGTGCACTCCGAATCT